>JAICRA010000050.1 GCA_025937615.1 Thermomicrobiales bacterium
CCACCAGGATCAACCAGATGTTGTGCATACCAGGCATGAA
Organism: Thermomicrobiales bacterium; assembly: GCA_025937615.1. The sequence goes on from JAICRA010000050.1 coordinate 41, forward strand.
AAGCGTGGCGACGACCGCGATCGTCATCCCCAGCGCGGCAATCTGGTTGCCCCGCCGCGCCGTCGCCGGGGAGCTGAGCAGTTTGAGGCCAACGATGAAGCAGACCGCGGCGATGAGATACGCGATATTGATCAGCACGACCCGGTTCTCGAGAATCGAGTCCATTACTTGCCTCCCGCCCCGGCGCTCTTCCCTGCGGCGGGTTTCCGCTTGAACATCTCGAGCATGCGGTCGGTGACGACGAAGCCGCCGAAGACGTTGGCCGAGCCGAGCACCACCGCGATGAACGCCAGAAGCTTCAGCACGTTGTCCAGGAGGGATGAGCCCTCGATGCTGCCGAGGATGATCATCGCCCCCAGCACGACGATGCCGTGGATGGCGTTCGTGCCCGACATCAACGGCGTGTGCAGCGTAGCGGGCACCCGGCCGATCAACTCGAAGCCGAGAAAGATGGCCAGCAAGAGCACGTAGATGGTGAGGAGCAGCACCGTCGCATCGTCGCTGAGCGTCGTCTCGAGGGAATCCGTCGTCACTTGCATGAGGAAGAATCCAGGTCTCAGGGCTAACATTTTTTCCCCGTATCCTCCATATCGAAATGGGTCCACCAAGTCGGGCGCCGGACCCCGGAAATCAGTCTGGTCAGCTACCTACGCTGTGGAATCCCGGACTCCCGCGGCGGCGGTGTCCGGTGTGGTGCCGGCCGCTGCCGGGGTTGCACCTGAGCCGTCGTCACGTTGCTCTCGATCCGGGGCCGAGGCGGCACTCTGGGTGTCCGCCGGCTTCTGGACAGGAGCGTTCTGCTCCGTCACCCGCTGCTTCGCCATCTCGTGGACGACCTCGCCGCCGCGCGTAATGACCGTGCCCTTGACGATCTCGTCCTCGAAGTCCGGATCGAGCTTGCCGTTCTTGATCAGCAGATCGAGCAGATTCTGGATATTCTTCGCGTACATCTGGCTGGCATGGACCGGCATAGTGCTGGGTAAGTTGAGCTGGCCCATGATCTTGACGCCATTGTGCTCAACGGTTTCGCCGGCTTGGGTCAGTTCGACATTGCCACCGGTCTCCGCGGCGAGATCGACGATGACCGACCCCGGGCGCATGCGCTCGACCGTGTCCCGCGAGATCAGGCGTGGCGCCGGCCGTCCTGGAACCGCGGCTGTTGTGATGACGACGTCAGATTTGGCCGCATGGTCGGCGAGGACTTCCTGCTGCTTGCGCAGCGTCTCCGCCGAGACTTCCTTGGCGTAGCCACCTGCGGACTGTGCATCGCTCGTGTCGACAGGAATATCGACGAACTTAGCGCCCAGACTTTCGACCTGTTCCTTGACCACGGGGCGTGTGTCGTACGCCTCGACGACTGCGCCGAGACGACGGGCGGTCGCGATGGCCTGAAGTCCGGCCACGCCCGCTCCCACCACCAGCACCTTAGCCGGGACGATCGAGCCGGCCGCGGTGGTGAGCATCGGGAAGAACTTCGGCAGGCTGTCTGCAGCCATGAGGACGGCTTTGTAACCGGCAACGGTGGCCTGCGAGGAGAGGACGTCCATCGACTGGGCGCGTGTCGTGCGCGGGATGGCATCCATGCTGAAGGCCGTGATGCCGCGCCCGGCGAGATCACGGATCAGGTCGATGTTGGCCATCGGTTGCAGGAGAGCGATCAATGTCGCGCCGGACCGAAGCAGAGCAACCTCGCTGTCGTTCGGCTTCTGCACTTTGATGACGACCTGAGCGTCGAAAGCCTCTGCAGCGTCGGCTGCGATCGCGGCGCCGGCGGCGGCATACGCATCGTCGCTGTGTCCCGATGCCAGCCCTGCGCCACTTTCAATCTTTACAACGACGCCGCTGGCCGTGAGCCGCTTGACCGCGTCGGGAGTCATCGCCACGCGGCGCTCGCCAGGAGCGGTTTCACGCGGTACGCCGACGATCAGCGAGCTTGCCGTCTGGCCTTCCATAATCCGTCTCTACCTCGCGCTAGCGGCTACCAAAACCTGGCACAGCCCAGTGCTCTAAGTGACAAGACACCCCGAAAGCCCAGCAAATCGGAGATCGCTGGTATGACAGTCGTGGCCGTGCTCTAACGAACACACCAATGCCACGACACGCGCAAGGCGTGCGTGGCCGCGGAGATTTTACACGGAAACGTGTAGGAGTCGCCCGGAGGACGCGTGAATCCTAGGGGCGGTTAGCGGCGGATTCGCGCGCCGGGCGCCGCGTCGGGACGGCGCACCGGTACGGGAACCGGCGCTGGCGCCGGACGCAGCGGCTGGGCAAGACCACCGACCAGCCGATCAAGGAGGTCCGCAAGCTTGTCACCTAACGATCTGGATGGAGAATTCAAGGGCATTGTTCGCTCCAACGCACCGGAGGAAGCCGCGTTGCGTCCAAGCGAACGACGCGGACCTTGCATGCGGTTCCCGCATTGTACTCCGACATCTATCTAGCGTGAGACCGCCACTCGAGTGGAGCCGGCCGTGCCGCTACACTCACGGCATGGCGTACTGCATTGGGCGTGCCAGCCTCGGTAACCGGACTACGAGCAGGTTACGGTGACACTCGTTGACGGCTCGGTCAGTCGTCCAACCAGTCTCAACCGGCGCGATTTCTTTGCGGCGGTCGTGGCGGATGCGCGAGCAAACCTACCGCCGGAGCTGGCGCGGTTCCGACATCGCGTGAACCCGATGTTGCTCAAACTCGACTATGGCAACGATCGGATTCACTTCGAAGTCTGGCCCGACGGAGCGCGAGGACGCGTCGAGATTGGACTCCATTTCGAGGACGGACCGGCCAGTACGACGGCGTACCTCGCGTTTTTCGATCAGCGCATCGTCGAGATCAAACATCTCCTTGGTCCGCAGATCGAGTTGGAGCGCTGGACGAGCTCCTGGGGTCACCTCTTCGAGTCCGAGCAACTTGTCCGGCTCGACCCGCGCTTCGCGGAGACGGTTGCCCGCCGCCTCGCGGCCCAGATCGTGGTCCTGCAACCGATGGTCGAGGAGGCGGCGATCCCGCCGGCGCAGCGAGATTACACTCCCGGCGACCGCGGCCGCTGGCGACGACGCGCCAAGAGATGAGGTAAGTGCCGAACCGGTGCGCCGGTGAATGTCCCGGAAGAACATCGAGGGCGGCCGGTCGGCCGCCCTCGATGCTTCCATGCCTCGTACGAAAAATGCGCGCGGGGATCTATCGGTTCATGTTGGTGAGACCAGTGTTGTAGCGCTCGTTGATCTTGTCCCAGTTGACGACGTTCCACCACGCCTCGAGATACTCGGGACGCCGGTTCTGGTACTTGAGATAGTAGGCGTGCTCCCAGACGTCGTTCCCGAATACCGGGAAGCCGGTCGTCTCGACGATTCCGGACATCAGAGGGTTGTCCTGATTCGGGGTAGAGACAACTGCGAGCTTGCCGTCCGAGCCGATGATCACCCAGACCCAGCCGGAGCCGAACCTGCCCGCGCCGGCCTTGTTGAACTCGGTCTTCAGCGCATCGAATCCACCGAAGGAGTCATCGATCGCCTGGGCGATCTGACCCTGCGGCGCGCCACCGCCACCGGGCCGCATGATCTCCCAGAACATCGAGTGGTTGTAGTGGCCGCCGCCATTGTTGCGGACTGCCGTCCGCTTATCGTCGGGCACCATGTTCAGGTTCCGCACCAGCTCGTCGATGCTCATGTTGGCGAACGGGGTGCCTTCGGTGGCCGCGTTTAGATTGTTGACGTAAGTCGCATGGTGCTTGTCATGATGCAGATGCATCGTCTCTTCGTCGATGGATTTTGCCAGAGCGTCATAAGCGTACGGCAGCGGGGGAAGCTCGAAAGCCATTGCGATGTAACCTCCTCTGTTCGGGCGGTTCACGGACCGCCGCGGGCGGACCGGCAAATCCGGCAGATGAGGTCAAGGTACCAAAAATTTGGGGTGTTAGTTGGAGCTGGCTCAGTTGGCGGAGAAACCGACGCAACCGACCCCGGTTACGCCGATCGCCGGCGGCTCGAGGTGGACGGTATAGAGATCGAGTCCAGCGAACGGTTGCAGTTTGAATGACTGCCAGAGGTGTTCGCGCGGACGGTTGTAGCTCTTGATCAACGGAGTGACCCAGGCAACGACCGAAACCTGGATGTTCGCCGGGCGCTGATCGTCGGTCTTGGCTCGGTGCTCAGCCAGGCAGCGCCCGATCGCCTCCTCGCCGATGACGACAGCGCTTTCACTGACGGCCTGACTCATCGTCGCCTTGTCGATGATGTCGTCGGCACCGGCCACGCGGAGATCGAGCTCGATGACCGGCTGGTCGGTCTGTTCCGCCAGCTTGCGTGCCACGATGGTGGCGATGATATCTTCGACGGCCGCGGGATCGGCGTGCATAACCACGTCGCCCTCTCCCGTGTAGGAAGGGATGACGAAGGCACCGGCCGGATAGGCGTTCGGATTGGCGTCGCCCAGCTTCGACTTCTTGAGTAACAGGGCGGGGGTGTTCGCGGCAAGCGCGTACATCGCCCCAACGGGATACCCTGACATGCCCGGAACGAGGAGCAGATCGGTCTGGCACTCACGCAGATGGCTGGCCGCCTCCTGCACGTGAGCGGCGATGTAATCGGGACGGGCCGCTGTCTTGAGCAGACCGCCGTATTCGATTCCGGCGCCACCTCCGGGAAACATCCGCGTCGAGCCGACACGGAGAAGACCTCGCAGCAGGGCACGCGAGCCGGCGCTGAGCGGTGATTGGTCAATTGCGACGTCGCTTTGCGCGAACGGGATAATTTCTTCTTGAGGAGTGACGACGGTCTCTTCGCGCGGCCGGGTGTAGCGCGGCAGCGGTGACACTGTGAGATTCGGACTGACCAAGTGTCTCTTTCCTCCGGAAGCGGGTGGGCTCCGAACGAGCCGCCGTCCAGGCCGTGAAGCGACGCGCTCATGATAGACCAGACCAGAAGCAGAGACTTCGGTCGAGAGTCGACATCGCGACAAGGACGCGTCTTGTGAGCGAGCAACCGCAGCCCTGGCACTACGGTCTGGTCGCCCGGTGGTGGGCCGAGTTCAACACACTCGACCCGGACGAGCTCGCCTTCTACCGGAGCTTCGTCGAGGAGAATGGCCAGCCGGCGCTCGATCTCGCCTGCGGCGCGGGGCGCATCCTGCTTCCCCTGGTGAGCGCCGGCCTGGACATCGACGGCTGCGACATCTCGCCCGATATGCTCGTCTACCGCCGGAAAGGCGCCGCTCGGCAGGGACTGACTGCGAGGCTCTATGAGCCGGCGATGCACGAACTCGATCTGCCGCGGAGCTATCGAACGATCTATATCTGCGACTCTTTTGGGATCGGTGGACGGCGCGACCGGGATGCGGCGGCGTTGCGGCGCTGCTACGACCATCTCGTTCCAGGAGGAACGCTCGACTTCAGTCACTATCTCCCTAACGACAATCCACACCACTGGTCATATTGGCTTCCTGAGCAACGCCAGCGACTGCCGGAGCCCTGGCCCGAGGCGGGGACTCGCAAACAGACGGCCAACGGGGATTGAGATCGAACTCCGCGCGAGAGTCGTCGATCTCGATCCAATGGAACAGCGGCTGACACTGGAGATGCGAGCTGAGCTGTGGCGTGAGGGTCGGCTCGTGACGCACGAGGACCGGCTCCTGCACGAGAACCTGTACGTCCCCAATGAGATCCTGCTCATGCTCGCGAACGCGGGGTTCGCGGATGTCTCAGTACGTCCTGGCTACAGGGCGAGGAACCCCACAGCCGAAGACACGACCCTGGTCTTCATCGCGCGGAGGTAGGAAAGGGACCTGATCCTGATGCCGCGCTCGTCAACCTCGGTCCTCGCGATCGTATGCGCGACCCAACGCCGCGGGCGCGCCGAGCACACGCCGGGTCGCCTCTCGCGTCGACAGCACGAGCACCAGGATGGTGAAGAGGTAGGGCAGCATGTTCAGGAAGAATGGTGAGAGGTCGACGCCCGCGGTCTGGAGGCGAAACTGCCCTGCTTCGACACCACCGAAGAGGTAGGCTCCGAGGGCGGCTCGCGCTGGATTCCAACCGGCGAAGATGACCAGCGCCACCGCGATCCAGCCGCGGCCAGCCGTCATCCCTTCCGTCCAGCCGGGATTCGTGCCTAGCGAGAGAGCCGCGCCACCGAGACCGGCCAGAGCACCGCCGCCGACGACGTAGAGCGCCCGTAGCCGGGCCACGTCGACGCCCATAGCATCGGCCGCCTCGGGTCGCTCGCCGATCGCGCGCAGCCGCAGGCCCGCTCGCGTGCGATAGATGAACCACCACAGGATACAAACCAGCGCGAGGGAGATATAGACGAGCGCTGATTGCTGGAAAAGGATCCGGCCCAGAACGGGAATCTCGGACAGCACTGGGATGTCGAGGCGGCGAAACGCGCTCGGTGGCGGTAGGCCTACGATGTCGCGGCCGAGAAATGCCGAGAGCCCGGCACCGAAAATGGTCAGCGCCAGACCCGCGACGACCTGATTGGCACGGAGACCGACGCACAAGAGCGCGTGGATAGCGGCCATGGCCGCCCCGGTTGCCATCGCCACCGCGGCCCCGACCCAGGCGCTCCCTGACCAGATGCAGGCCCCGGCACCTGAGAGGGCGCCCATGAGCATGATGCCTTCTATACCAAGATTGAGGACCCCAGCGCGCTCCGTGATCAGTTCGCCGAGACAGGCGAAGAGGATTGCGGTACCCGCCGCCACGGCGGCCGCCAGCACGGAGACGATGAACCCTGGGGTGAGGATGTCGATCATGGCGAGACGGCGAGAGGAGTCGTGAGTCGTGAGTCGTGGGTCGTGAAAAGGAAGGTGAGATTGCAAGATGTCATGTAGGGGCAACGCCTGCGACTCCCACTTCGGGGGTGCACCACTCCCATCCTCGAATCCTGCGAAACCAAGCTCCCTACCACCCCATCACCCATCATCCATCACCCGCGTTATGCGGTAACGGGTGAAGATGTCGCCGCCGAGGAGGAAGAAGAGAATTGTGCCCTGAAGCATGGGAGCGATGGCCGCCGGCAGGCCAAGGGACATCTGGATCTGGTCTCCGCCAACGGTGAGCGCGGCCAACAGGAAGGCAACCAGCACCGCGCCGAAGGGGTGTAGTCGCCCCAGCCAGGCCACGATGATTGCGGCGTAGCCGTAGCCCGGCGAGAGATTACGTTGCAGCTGATGGCCGATGCCGGCAACTTCGCTCATCCCGGCCAGCCCGGCCAGAGCGCCTGAAAGCGCCATCACGAGGAGGATCGTGCGCTTGGTCGGCATCCCGGCGTAAAGCGCGGCACGAGGGTTCGCGCCCATGACGCCGATCTCGTATCCCCAGCGGGTTCGCCGCAGAACGATCCAGAGGACGAAAGCGGCGATGAGTCCGAAGAGAAGTCCGAGGTGGACTCGGGTCGTTCCCCAGTTAGCAAGCCAGCCCGCGGCCGGCAGCGATGGTGTGCCCGGGAATCCGAACGACTGCGGATCCCGCCAGGGACCGTGGACCAGATACTCGCTGAAGAGGATCGCGACGTAGTTGAGCATCAGCGAAGTAATGATCTCGCTGGCCCCAAACCAGGCCCGGAGCGCGCCCGGGATCAATCCCCAGAGCCCGCCGCCGAGCAGGCCCGCGGCGACCATGCCCGGCACCAGCAGCCAGCCCGAGGCGCCGGGAATCACGAAGAGGGCCAACCCGGTGGCGAAGATGGCTCCCCAGTAGATCTGCCCCTCGGCGCCGATGTTCCAGAGCTGCATCCGGAACGCGATGGAGACGCCCAGTCCGGCAAGCAGGAGGGGAGTGGTCTTGACCAGGGTTTCCGCGACTCCGTTCCAGTCGCCGAAGGCGCCCGAGAACATCGACCCGTAGACCAGAATCGGGTTCTCCCCGGCCAGGGCGAGAACAATCCCTCCAAAAAGAAGAGCAAGCACGAACGACAACAGGGTGACGAGCGCGATCGCCCAGCGCGAAGGCGCCGGTACCCGCTCTATGCGGAGACGGCGAGACGGCGAGACGGCGAGACGGCTAGACATCAGTCCCGACGTCCAACTCCCGACTCCCGACTCCGGCCATCAGGAGACCGATCTCCTCCAGATTGGCTCCACGGGCGGGCAGAACACCCATCACGCGTCCATCGAAGAGG
>JAICRA010000034.1 GCA_025937615.1 Thermomicrobiales bacterium
GCCGCATAGCTGGCTTCGTCGAGCGAGGCAGGGGTGTTCTCGAGCGCCCCGGCGAGGACGGGCAGTGCTTCCTCCGGGTAGAGGAAAAAATCGCCAGTAACCACGACGTTGCGGAGTTCACCATTTACAACGTCGAACTCGACGGCGATCAGCTTACCGCCCGGCGTCTTGAATTCACCTCGGCTCTTCATGCAGACGAAGTCACGGCCGACCTGACACGCCGGCGGCCTCTGCCATGCGGATCAGGACCTGGAAACACTCTCACGAAGCCGGCGCCGATGCCGCTCGTCAAATTCGACATGTCGCTCGACCTCGTCCGCCAGGGAGATCTCCCCCTCGGTCTCATCGATCGCTTCACGGGTCCAGTCCTTCAAGGAGAGGTTGATCAGGAGCGAAACGAGGTCCCCACGGGCGACCTCCAACTCGTCCACGAGCGCAGAAAGATCTTCATCATCCGCCGCTTCGCTCGCCTGCCACGCTGGCAGATACGGGGTCTCCTCGCGAGTGATGGCCTGCAGCCGCTCCAAGATGGCGCGATCCCGGTTCCGGATCTCTGCCACGAGACGCTTCGTCTCAGGCGCCGCGTCAAACCCACTAGTTTCTTCGATGAGCTCGCGAATTTCTGAGGGCGTGCTAAGCAGATCGTCGATTAGGTCCCGGTAGGCATCAAGCATGGCGACTTTAGTGGCCCGTACTCACCTAGACCGGAATCAACGGCACGGAGCCAATGACCGCGATTTCCCAGTTGACATTGAAGGGATCCCGGAAGGTGAATGATGCGATTCCCGACCTCAAAATCGTCAGCGGTCGCATCAAGACCTCACCCTTCATCGTCGCGAACGTGTGTGAGTCAACGCCCAGCGACACGGTCTCCAACGCCCCCTGACCGAGGAGGTCGCCAAGTGCGACCCGTCGCGCGGCGAGGGTCAACGGGCCGTTCGAGAAGTACGTGGTATCCGCCATCTCGCCTGACTGCAGCGCGCGATCCCAGGAGTAATCAGGCGGCAGCGGCACCTGCGTCCCGTCCGTACCACGCCGCACCCGGCCGAGGAGCCGCATGCCGAAAAAGTCCTGGTAAAACTGTTCGGCTTTGCAGAGATCGTTGACCTGGACAAGCACGTAGTTGATGGCGCGAATCTGGAGAGCGCTGGCAGGTTCTCCGGAGGGCAATATATCGCCGGCCTCATCGCCAGGAGCGGCGACCGCAACCGGCGCGGTTTCAAATGTCATGTCCGCTCTCGATTCAAACTCTGAAGCACCCGGCCCAACTGAGTACCGCGGCGTCCTGGTCACTGGCTCATGGTCGCCGATGTGCGGGATTGTGCGCTCGACCCACGGCTGATCTCGACGAATGAGCGCGACCATCCGCGCCCGATCGACAGAGCCCAACGGATAGCGGGCACCTCCATGCAGCACCACCCGCACATCGGGATGGGGAGCATCGCTGGCTTCGTACCAATCGAACAGGGAGTCGACCACGCGCAGCGAGTGGGCGGCAACCGTCATATCGAGGTAGGGATCGTCCACTCCCAGACCATGCGACGGGCGAACTACCAGTACCTGCGTGTCGCCGGCACGTTCGACGGCGATGCTCGCCGCCTCGGCCAGCGACTCTGGCACCTCCAGCAAGAACCGGTAGGCCATCCTGCCCGTTTCCTCCGCCGACCCTAGTCCGGTCACTGACGCGCCACACTGTCTGACGCCCGATGTCGGCGGATTGTACCGTACCCGTCCTTGCCTACTTCGTCGGATGGCGGTGACTCAAAGGCTATTGCGACCGGCCCAACCGATCAGTGCTGTTTTCGAGACCAAGCACTCCCCCTGGTCATACGTCGGTCCCGCTCCTCTCCTTACGGCCCATGTGAGCGTCAGGCCCGTCTCGTTCTGGGCGCTCGGAAGGAGGAGCAGCGGTTCAGGACGTCGGCATTCGCGCTGTCCCGCGCTCGGGAGCTAGTCGAGCGATGAGTCGCCTCGACGCAATCAGCCTGGCCATCCTGATCGAGCTGGGTCTGACCTCGAGCGACGCGGGCTGGCGCCTAGCGAATGCCGCCGACAGCGGACCCCAAGTAGTTCGGGTGGCGAAAAAGTACAAAGGAGCAACATATAAGTGGAGCGGAGCATCGCTAAGAGGGTCCGACTGCTCTGGTTTCACCTGGTACGTGTGCAAGAAGGTCACTGGCAAGAACATCACCCATGGCGCTAAGGAACAATCGAAGCACGGGCGTTCTGTCAGTCGTGACAAATGGCGACCGGGCAATCTCGTGTTCTTCGAGAACATGTTCGAGCGGGGCTTGTCGCACGTCGGCATCTACATCAAAGGAGACGATTTCAATCAGGCCGAGAACAAGCGGACTGGCGTCGTCATCTCGAGCCTGAGCTCGGACTACTTCAGCAAACACTACGCGGGAGCGCGCCGTTTCCTGTGACCTCCCAGACGATGCCAGATGGAGTCAGCACGCTTCGCCGTTAGAATTCGTCGTCATACCCTTGCAGGTCGCGCACTAGCTCCTGAACCTGGACCGACGCTTCGTTCGCCAGCCGAAGGACCTGATCACGACGTTCCGCGTCGAGCAGGGCATAAAGCGCCAGCCCGATCCCGGCTCCAGCCCAGAAGAGCCCCGCCTTGCCGCGGTGTTCTTCGCTGGCTGCGTCCTCCTCCTTGGCCACCGACTCTGTCTCCTCGTCCTTAGAGTCCGCGGCGGGAGCGGCATCGCTGGCATCAGCGTCGGCATCGTGTGATGCCCGCCAGAAGCGACGCTTACCGTTCGCCTGGATCGTCTCAGCGCGCTGTATTGATTCGTCGGCGGTATCTCGAGCGTCCTCTGCGGCACGCTCCAACTGCTCAGCAACTTCGCGGGCATGAATCGTTTTGCTCGATCCACGAGTCGAATCAAGCTTACCGAGTGCGGCGACGGCCGCCTGAACCGCCGTGTCGCGGAGCGTCGATCCGAACTCCTTCTGCAAGATCTCCACGACCTGGGCCTTGTTTCTGGCCGCCAGGAGAGCCGGCGCCTTGGCTCGTAGCGTGCGCTCGATCTGCCCTAATGCCGCCGCGACCGCCTCCGACGCCACTACCTCTGTGATTGGACCGCTCTTTCCCGTGAGCCGAGAGGCGAGGTCAGAGGTTTCTCGGTCCACCTTCTGGCCGGACTTCCTGAGGTACTCCTTCAGCTCGTCGATCTCGGCCCGGAGCCGCTCAACTTCGCGCTCGACCGTGTCCTTGTCCTCCTCCCGATGGCGAAGTTGAGCGAGCCTCTCTTTGCCTTCACCGGCCAAGCTCCGGGCTTCCGCGCCAACCCAGGACGCGAGGTGTGTCGCATCGTCCACCACTCGATGGCCCGCGGCCCGCAACCGGCTCTCGGCCTCCCTCGCCTCCTGCAGCGCATCCCACGCCGCAGCTTTGAGATCCCTTTCGGCGACCTTGGCGTCGGCACTCAGGAGTTCGGTCGCATCTCGTACTTCGTCGGCGACGTGCCGTCCTGCCTCAGCCGCTGCCGCGGCGATTTCCTTTCGCTTTTTCTTGGCAGCCTTCGCTGCCTTCTTCGACTCTTTCTTGACGTCCGCGACGACGTCCTCGACATCCGCCACGACGCTTTCGACCTGCGCCGACGCGGTTTCATCCTCCTTACGGCGGATCAACGCGACCAGGAGTGCCGCGACCGCGGCGCTGCCGATTGAGAGAAGAATGACTTTACGGTTGAGGTCGTCGTCATGCTCTTGCATGAGATCCATCCATTTCCGGCCGGGCACGTCGCAGCGCCCGGTCTCTCGTTACCTTCGAATAATTGTCTGGCGCCATTGTACCCGGTCTCATGGGATGACCCGGCAGTGTCCACAGCCGTTGCGCCAGTTTGTGGAGCAGACCATACTTCCGCGTCGCTTCCGGTCGCGGTCATCCGTCCCGTTCTCCGGATCAAGGGAATGGAATGCAGGGCAGGTTCGCTCGCTTGGTTGTGCCGGTTGCCGGTTCGGATATGGACGACCGGGTCTTGGGCATGCTGCCCAATCTCTTGAGCAGCAATGGTGGCACGATCACGTTTCTGTTCGTCGTCGCGGTTCCCCAGGCAATGCCACTTGACGCCGAATTACCGACCGATATCGACCGAGGGGAGCGAGCGCTGCGCCACGCGGAGAACGCGGCGCGACGGGTGCTTCCTTCCCGAAACACGGCTATCGTCACGGAGTTGCTCCAGGCCCGTGCCGTCGGACCGGCGATTGTCGACGAGGCCATCGAGCGTGACGCCGAGGCGATCGTGATGACTGCGGCGATCCATCGTCGACATGGGCGGCCGACGCTCGGCGAAACGACCGAGCACGTGCTCCTCAATGCGCCATGCGATGTCGTAGTCGTTCGAGCAGCCACAGATGCGCCGGCGACGGCCGGAATGCTCCGATGAGAGTCGTCATCATGGGTTGCGGGCGAGTCGGAGCAAGGGTCGCCGCCCTGCTCGACCACTCAGGCAACGCAATCACGGTAATTGATACCGATAGTCGCGCGTTTCGTCGTCTGCCAACTGGGTTCGGCGGCGAGACGGTAATCGGCACCGGCATCGACGAGGACGTCTTGCGCAAGGCTGGCATCGAGGACGCGGCCACATTCATCGCGGTCACGAACGGGGACAACAGAAACATCATGGCATCGCAGGTGGCACGTCTCATCTTCGAGGTGCCCACAGTCATCTGTCGCATCTATGACCCGGTGCGGGAGGATACCTATCGTCGCCTCGGCTTGACGACGGTTTGTCCGACCACCACGATCTCCGCGATCATCCTCGATCATGTCATGCGCGCGGCGAGCGACGCAGATGTGGCCCGAGGAGGAACCGCCTAGTCATGTACGTCATCGTCGCTGGAGGCGGGAAGGTCGGCTACTACCTGGCCCAACATCTCCTCGCGGAGGGGCACGAAGTCCTGCTCATTGAGCGCAACCCCGACCGTGTCGTACAGATCAACGACGTCCTTGGCGCTGTCGCGGTGACGGGAGACGGCGCGGAGGCTGCGACGCAGGCAGCAGCCGGAGCCCCTCGGGCAGACGTCGTTGTCGCGGTGACAGGAGAAGACGAGGATAACCTCGTGATCTGCCAGGTTGCCCGCGAGAAGTTTCACGTCGCGCGGACCATTGCCCGCGTCAATAATCCAAAGAACGAGCATTTGTTCCGGATTCTCGGGGTCGACGTCACCGTCAGCCAGACCAACTACATCCTCAACTTGATCGAGCAAGCGATTCCCGAGCGTTCGTTCGTCCATCTGGTCAGTTTTCATGAGGACCTGGCCATCGTTGACGCGAAAGTTTCAGAAACCTCGGCGGTTGCCCACCGCGCCATCGCCGAGATCGAGCTGCCGGCGAACACGGCGATTACCGCCATCGCTCGTGGAGCGAATCTGATTGTGCCCAACCCCGGCACCGAACTGCTGCCGGGCGACGACATCATCGCGGTCGCGCACCAGGACCAGGAAGACGAGTTGCGCCGGCTGCTCGTCTAATATGCGAACGCGCTCTCAGGCATCGGTCGGCAGAGGGTCGTCATGCTTCTAGCCGTGGAAGTCGGCAACACAAACACGACCTTCGGGCTGTTCGCCTCCTCTGGTGAGCTGACGACCGCCTACCGGCTGTCAACCGAGCGCGAGCGTACGCCCGACGAGTGGTTCGCGATGCTTGCCGCGCTACTCGCTTCAGATGGCTACAAACTATCCGACGTCCACGGCGTGATCATCTCCAGCGTCGTACCGAGCGTGACGACGTGGCTCGTCGAGATGACCGGAAATCGGCTGCGGACAGAACCGGTGATCGTCACCGGAGACCTGGACGTCGGTCTCGATCTCGACGTCGACGAGCCAAAACAGTTGGGCGCCGACCGCATCGTCGATTGCGTGGCGGCGTTCCATCGCTACGGTGGTCCGGCCATCATCGTCGACCTCGGCACCGCGACGACATTCGACGTCATCGGTCAGAACGGGGCGTACAAGGGGGGCGCCATCGCCGCCGGCGTTGCCACCTCGCTGCAGGCCCTGGCTGGCAACGCCGCGCAGCTGTTCAACGTCGAGTTGCATATGCCTGATGCCGTTATCGGTCGCAACACCGCCGACCAGTTACGGTCTGGAATCGTTGCCGGGCATTTGGCAATGCTGGAGGGGATGATCGAGCGGACCCGTGCCGAGCTGGGAACTGACGCCCAGGTCATCATGACCGGCGGCCTGGCGCCGCTCTTCGCGGGCCGCTCCCCCCTCTTTGATCACGTCGACCCGGATCTGACTTTGCATGGGCTCCGGCTCATTTATGATCGAGTAGAAGCTGTACGCGAAGCGACAGTGGCAGCCGAATTCGGCCGCCTCAGCGCCAGGGGCAGCCGGGAGGTCCGAGATGCCCTCTGATTTTTCATCCCAGGCGGGCAGCAATCACGTTGCCGTTCGCCCGTTCAGTCCCGAGGATCGATCGTTCCTGGCTCGCATCGCGTCTCGTATGCACCCCGGTCAAACAGCGTCGCCGCGAGACCCGGAAGCGCTCGATCGATTCTTCTCTCACCTGGGAGATCGTGAGTTCCTGACCAAGCCGGGCGCACAGGCATTTGTCGCGACGATCGACGGCCAGCCTTGCGGTCTCATCTCGTTCTACCCTGACAAGGATCGCTTCACGGATCACCCGCGGGCCTACGTCGACAATCTCGTGGTGGCCGAGGAGTCGGAACGTAAGGGAGTAGGGCGCACGCTGTTGGACTTCGTCGAGCGCTGGGCACGCGAACATGGGTTCCGCGAAGTTGTCCTCGATGTCTTCTCGGGGAACCACGGTGCGATCGCTTTCTACGAGCGTCAGGGATACCGACCCGACCACATCCGGATGGCGAAACCACTCGAATAACGGGGATTCTTGCGTCCCGGTGGTGGTGCGTCCTGTCTTGTGCGCTTGCTAGGCGACGTGCTACCTGTTTCAGATGGACGGATAGCGGAACGTAATCGTCAACGGAGGATCCGATATCACGATGCCCGATACAGCAACGGGCTTCACGCAGACGCTCGGTCTTCCGATGGCCGGTGATCCGCCGCTGAAGATGGCGGTCCAGCGTTCGGGTCGCTTGACGCAAGACACGCTCGATCTCTTGCATGCCATTGGCTTGCAGTTCGAGAGCTACGGCCAGCGTCTCTTCTCCCACTGCCGGAACTTCCCGCTCTCCATCCTCTATGGACGGGATGACGACATCCCAGGCTACATCGGGCTCGGCACGGTCGATCTCGGCATCGTCGGCCGAAATCTTCTCCACGAGGAGAATGTCGTGGTGGAAGAGCTCGCACCGCTCGGGTTTGGCTACTGTGAGCTCGTCGTCGCGACGCTGCGCGACGCGCCGTTTACCGACCCCGAGCAACTTCTCGACGCCCGCATCGCCACCTCGTATCCGGAATCGGCCCGTAGGTACTTCAACGAGATTGGCGGCCATCCGGAGATCATCACGATCAGCGGTTCGGTCGAGGTGGCTCCATCGCTCGGTCTTGCGGATGCGATCGTCGAGCTGACCGCTACGGGTTCGACATTGCTCTTGAACGATCTCCGGCCGATCGCGACGATCCTGGAGTCGGAGGCGGTGATTGCTGCCCATCCCGATGCCATGGCGGACCCAGCCAAGCGGGCAAATATCGACCGGCTGATGATGCGGATCGGTGCCGTGCAGGCGGCGAAGCGGTACAAGTACTTGATGATGAACGCGCCAGAAGCGGCTCTCCCTGCCATCCGAGCCGTTGTTCCCGGGCTGAAGGCTCCGACGATCGTCCCGCTCGCCGACCCTGGATGGTTCGCGGTCCACACGGCCGTCGAAGAGGACGCGTTCTGGGAGTCGATCGAGCGCTTGCGCGCGGCCGGCGCGACCGAGATTCTCGTTTCATCGTTGGAGAAGCTTCTCCTCTGAACCGGCTCCTCAACGTCTCGTTATTGTCGGCTACTATTCGCACACCGTCAGCAGTCCGCGAATTGGCCGACTTGCCGACTAGCCGACCTGCCGTCTCGCCAGCGCGGAGGATGTTTGGTGTCTCAGAGCGTTCTGTCCCGGACCACGTTCGATCCTGAGAAGCTCGTCCGGGCGGCGATCCATCACCTTCCGCTCTACACCCGGGAAGCGCCGCCGGTCGAAAGACCCGCGCGAGTGGTCCGCCTCGACTGGAACGAGTCACCGTACGGACCTTCACCGAAGGCACTGGAAGCGCTGGCCGCGGTAGCCACTCACAACCGCTACCCGGAATTCGATGCCTGGGCCCTCCGTGAAGCTATTGGGCACTATGCCGGCGTACCGACGGATTGCATCGTCGCCGGGGCTGGACTCGACAACGTACTCGAAACGCTGATGCTCCTTCTCATCGACCATGGCGATCGCGTCATCGTCTCCGAGCCAACATTCATGGTCTATCAGTTGCTCGTTCAGGGCCACGGAGGCGAGGCGGTCAACGTGCCGCTCGACCGGGACTTTCAGCTCGACGCGCAAGGCATCCTAGATGCCGTCGACGACCGCACCAAGTTGATCCTGATCTGTAATCCGAATAACCCAACTGGCAACGTGTTGTCGCCAGAGGCTATCGAGCAAATCGTCGCCAACGCACCGTGCCTGGTAGCGATCGACGAGGCGTACGCTGAATTCGCCGGCGCCAGCTACCGCGACATGATGGACGAGTACCCAAACCTGGCCGTGTTGCGCACGTTGAGCAAATTCGCCGGCTTGGCCGGAATGCGAGTCGGTTATGGCATCCTTCCCGAGTCGCTCATGCCGTACCTGATGCGCGTCATGCCAGGGTTCTGTAACGTCAGCGTGGCAGCCAGCGCCGCCGCGATCGCGGCCCTTGCCGACAGTGACTACAACCGTGCAACGATCGCCCGCATCGTCGCCGATCGAGAGATGCTTGCCAATCGTCTCCGTCAGATCCCGGGGGTCGAGCCAAATCCCTCGGCCACGAACTTCCTGCTCGTTCGGCTCCCGGTCCCGGACGCGGAGCCTGTCGTCCGGGAGCTGGCGAATCGCGGCGTCTACGTTCGCCATTTTGGCAACCCGGCATTCGGCATCGCCGATTGCCTTCGCGTCTCGATCGGCACTCAGGAGGACAACGCCATCTTCGCCGAGGAGCTCGAGGACATCCTGGCGACCCAGGAGCGACCATCGTGACCGCGACCGGGGCGCGTGCCGGTCAACGGCGAGCGCACATTGCCAGATCGACCCTCGAGACCAATATCGACGCGAGCCTCGATCTCGACGGGGGCCCGGTAACAGCAGCTACCGGGGTTCCGTTTCTGGACCACATGCTGCAGGCATTGGGCCGGCACGGAAGGCTCGGTATCGAGATTAGCTGCGCCGGCGACGCCGCGATGGACCCTCACCACACCGTCGAGGATGTTGGCATCGTGCTTGGCCAAGCTGTCCGAGAATCACTTGCCGACCGGCGCGGCATCGCTCGTTATGGTCACGCGTATGCTCCACTGGACGAAGCCCTGGCACGGGTCGTCATCGACTGCTCTGGTCGTCCGTATCTCCACTACGAGGCCGAGATGCCGGAGCCGGTGATCGGCCGGGATTTCGCGGCAAGCCTCGTCGAGGAGTTCTGGCGGGCGTTCGTGGTCAATGCCGGAATGAGCGCGCACATCGATCTGATCAGGGCCCGTAATGCCCATCACGCGGCCGAGGCTATCTTCAAAGC
>JAICRA010000001.1 GCA_025937615.1 Thermomicrobiales bacterium
GCACCGCTCCAACTGCTGTCAATGAATCGCTCCGCCATTCGGAGCGTGAAAGCGATCATTGCCTGGCTCCGTTTGGCGCATCCCCGGCGGCCGGGTATCGTTTCTCGGCGCATCTCGCGGGGTCAACCCAGGGACAGAAGTGGGTAGGCACGGCATGGCAGACGCCGATGTCATCATCGAGAACGGGACGATCGTCATCGAAGGCGGCGTGTTCCCAGCGGACGTCGTCATCGCGGACGAGCGGATCGCCGCGCTGACACTCGACGCAAGCGACTGGTCGGCCGCGGAGCGAATCGACGCCACTGGACTCTGGCTCATTCCAGGCGGCATCGACACCCACACTCACTTCGAGGAACCCGATCCCCGTCTGCTTGAAGGATTCGCCTCTGGCGGCGCGGGCGCGGGCGCCGGTGGGATTACGACTGCCGTCGAGATGCCCCAGGCGCATCCGACAACGACCACCCGGGAGCTGCTGAAGCAGAAGCAGCAGCTTGTCGAGCAGAACGCTGTCATCGACATGGCCCTGTGGGGTGGAGTGATTGGCGCTCCCGGGCAGACTGCGAGTGACCTCGATGGGATGGCCCGGGAAGGCGCCGCCGCGTTCAAATCGTTCATGGCCTCATCGTCGCCCTTCTTTCCCGCCGTCGATCACGCGCAATTGTTGTGGGCCATGCGCGAGGCTGCCCGTCTCGAGTTACCCTACGGACTCCATGCCGAGGACCATCAGCTCCTGAGTGATGGGCTTGATCGCCTGCGAGCCGCCGGGCGTAAGGACCCGCTGGCGCACGCGGAATCGAGGCCGCCCCTGGTTGAGACCGTTGCCGTGAACACGGCGCTCCTGCTGGCGAAGGAGACCGGATGCCACGTCCACATCTGTCACGTCGCCTCCGTCGGTGCGCTTGCCCTCATCCGGGAAGCGAAAGAACGTGGCGTCCGCGTCACCGCCGAAACATGTCCCCAGTACCTCATGCTCAATACCGGCGATCTCGTTCGGCTTGCTGGCTTCGCGCGGTGCGCACCCGCCCTCCGCGAACAGACCGAGGTCGATGGTATCTGGGAGTACGTGTGCGATGGCACGATCGACCTCGTCTGCTCCGACCACTGCCCCTACACCGTCGAAAGCAAACAGGCCGGAGACGACGACATCTTTGAGGCCCCGCTGGGGCTCTCCGGCGTACAGACGCTCTTGCCGGCCTTCTTCTCCGAGGCGGTTGTGAAACGAGGTCTGCCGGTGGAACGCTTCGTGGCGCTCATCGCCACGAATCCGGCCCGGATCTTTGGTCTTTACCCTCGCAAAGGAACCCTCTCGGTCGGAGCAGACGCGGACATCGCCCTTTTCGATCCCGAGGCGACTTGGACGGTCACTGTCGATGACGCGCTGCACAAGCAGAAGTGGACTCCGTACGAAGGCAAGGAGATCACCGGCCGTGTCGTGCGGACGATTCGGCGAGGCGAGACGATCTTCGACGATACACTGCAGGGCTTCGAACGCATGACCGCCCGTCCGGGGTCCGGCAGATTCCTGCGCCGTGGATATGGAGAGACGACGTGACACCCAAGGTAGAGGCCAATGGACGCTGGATCGACCCCGACCGGGTCGAGTCCCTCATTCGGGAGCTGTCCCAGTACGGCGCCCACGGCGAAACCGGCGTGGCGCGGCTCGTCTACAGTCCAGAGTGGGTCGCCGCCCAGGATCAGGTGGCCGTCTGGATGGAAGAGTCGGGTCTGCGCGTGGAGCGGGACGCGGTCGGCAACGTCTGGGGTTATCTCGACGGCCACGACCGGGAGCGGCCTATCGTCGCAACCGGATCCCATATCGACAGCCAGAACCCCGGTGGGCGGTTTGACGGCGCACTTGGCGTCGTCGCCGGGATCGCCGCGGTGGCGGCATTGCGCGAGCGCCACGGGCAGCCGCGGCAGACAATTGGCGTCGTCTCGCTCGTCGAGGAGGAAGCGTCCCGCTTCCCGACCGCAAACTTCTGGGGCTCACGGGCGATTGTGGGGCGAATTGCGCCAGAGGAACCGCGACGGCTCCGCGGATACGATGGCGTGACGATGGCGGAGGCCATGCGCGATGTGGGACTCGACCCGGCCCTGCTCGGGGAGACACGCCGCGATGACATCGAAACGTTCATCGAGCTCCACATCGAGCAGGGGCCCTTCCTCGAGCGCGAGGACATCCCGGTCGGCGTCGTGGAGAAGATCACCGGTTACCGCCAGTACCTTGTCACGTTGGAGGGTTCTGCCAACCACGCTGGCACGACCCCGATGGATCTGCGACGGGACGCGATGGCCGGCGCGGCTGAGATCATCAGCGGCGTGATCAATACGGCGCACCGCATGGGACGCCCCTGTGTGACGACCGTCGGCCGGGTCATCGTCTCCCCCAACGAGCGGGCCGTTATTCCGCGGCAGGTCGCCTTCACGGTCGACGCGCGATCGCCCGACCCGGCGCAGCGCGAGCTCCTCCTGGCCCGGCACGAGGCACTGATCGACGAGGTCGCGCTGCGGCGCGATCTGTCGGTCACCCTGCGTGTCGACAGTGATCGGCCCCCGGTGGCGTGCGACCCCGACGTGGTCGCAAGAATTGCCAACGCCGCGGCGGAAGCCGGAGTGCCGGCGATACCGATGACGTCTGGTGCTGTGCACGACAGCATGCAGCTCGCTGAGATCGCGAAGATCGCTATGATCTTCGTCCGCTCCCGAGGCGGCATCAGTCACAGCCCGGAGGAGTTCACCTCGGCAGACGACGCGGCCGCCGGCACCGAGGTGCTGGCTCGCACGCTGCACGCGCTGGCATATTGATCGTGACTAAGGCAACCGGCGATCGGGTCGTGGTGATGGTCACCTCACCCCTGGAACCCGAGTACGTCGAGCGCATCGCCAGCGCGTTCCCGGATCGCATTGACCTGATCTTCCGTCCCGATCTGCTGCCGGCGCCGCGCTACATCGCCGACCACGGCGATCCGGCATGGCGGCGCAATCCCGCTCAGGAGCAGGAATGGCACGGGCTCCTGGGTAAGGCGGAGGTTCTCCTCGACTTCCCCCAGCAGGAGCCTCGTCCCCTCCTGGAACTAGCCCCGAAGCTGCGCTGGGTGCAGACCACGTCCGCCGGCGTCGGCCCGCTCGTGCAGCGGCTCGGTTTGCAGGATTCCCACCTCATCGTCACCACCGCCAGTGGCATCCACGCCCAGCCGCTCGCCGAGTTTGTCTTTGCCGCGCTGCTTTACCACACCAAGGAGCTCGGCCGCCTCAAAGAAGAACAGCAGGCACACCAGTGGCATCGCTTCGCCGGCATCGAGCTCGCCGGGCGGACAATGACCATCATCGGACCCGGCCGCATCGGCCGGGAGATCGGTCGCATCGCCCGCGCATTCCGCATGCGTGTGGTTGCCCTGGGGCGGGACTGCGATCCGGCGAGGGTGGAATCGCTTGGCGTCGACCAGCTCTACAGTCGCGAGCAACTGCACCGCATGCTGGCCGAAGCCGACTGTCTGGTCGTCTGTGCTCCGCTCACCCCGGAGACCGAAGACCTCTTAGGAGCGGCCGAGTTTGACGCGCTCAAGCCCGGGGCGGTCTTCGTAAACATCGGGCGAGGCGCGATCGTCGACGAGACCGCGCTGCTGCGCGGCCTGCGCGAGGGACGCATTGCCTTCGCCGCTCTGGACGTGTTCCGAGAAGAACCGCTACCGTCGGAATCGCCGTTCTGGGATCTGCCGAATGTCCTGATCAACCCCCACTCGGCAAGCACCGTAGCAACGGAAAACGCCAAGATCACCGACCTGTTCATCAGAAATCTCGGTCACTACCTCGCCGGTGAGGTCGACCAGATGTCTCCCATACTCGACAAGCAGCGGCTCTACTAGCGCACTGGCACTTCATTTGGTGCAGCCGACCTGGGTCATCCCCGTAGGCTGCGGCTGCGCTTTGGCCCCCACTCCCGGTGATTGGAAGGTGCTTCATTGTCGTGACTCAGCGCCATGAAGACCTTCAAGACCTTTCCGCCGTAGATACCCATGGCCACAGAGTTGGCCCCATGGGGGTGCTATAGTGGCCGTTCGTACACTGACAACCTGCGCCGCGGGTTGGGAGGACGTTCGATATGCGAGGATGGCGAGCGCTGACGATCGCGCCGCTTGCGACACTACTGGCGACCGGCCCGGTTCTTGCCCAGGATGGTACGCCGGAAGCGGATGGCGCCGAAAACCCGCGACTTGTCGCTCCCTCGGAATGCGTCGCGGAGCCACAGGCCTACGAGGACATCGCGGCCATTCTCAATCTCGATGGCGACGGCGTGCCCGCGCCGGCAATGACCCAGATCACCCCCCCACTTGGCGAGATCGCCGACGTCAAGACCTCCATTTCCATCAAAGAGGCCGCGCGCGCAGTTGTGGCCTGCTTCAACGCCGGAGATATACCACGGGCGGCGGGGCTTATGACGGAGAACGGCGTGCGGCGCGCCTACTGGGGCTTGACCATCGACGCGGACAACCGCGAACTGGCCCGCACCCGCATCGCCGCGCCCCAGCAGCGCACCGAAGAGACGTTGGTTCGACTGATCACCGTGACCGACATCTCGGTCCTTCCGGATGGGCGGGTCACCGCCTTCGTTGTCCTCAACGAGCCGCTCCTGCCCCCCTCGGGTCCGGAGACATTGTTGTTCGTCTTCGCCAACCAGGACGGTCGGTGGCTGGTCGACGACTGGATCGACTTCTCGATCGTTCCGCCCGACTTTGGAGAAGAGGCCACGCCCACCAGCTAGGAGGCGCGAGGAATTGAGGAAGAGCGCGCCGCCAGACATCCTTCCTGGCGGCGTTCCTCGTTGGCGCCCGGTTGTTGTGAGGAGGAGTTGATCGTGCCGTCGACACGAGTCGGAGACCTCGACGTCGCCTGGGATGTCGCCGGACCCACCGGCGGCGCACCCGTCCTGATGATCAATGGCTTGGGCGCGGTGCGGGGAAGTTGGTATCTGCAAGTCCCGGCCCTCGCCGAGCGCTACCGCGTCTACACGTACGACAACCGGGACGTCGGTGAGACCGGCTGCGGGGAAGCCACGAGTGGGTACGGCATCGATCAGTTTGCCCGCGATGCCGCTGGATTGGTCGATTCGATGGAGATTGGACCGGTTCATGTCATCGGCGCGTCCATGGGGGGCACGATCGCTCAGGAGTTAGCGCTAGCTCGCCCCGACCTGGTGCGCAGCGTCCAAATCGTCTGCTCGTGGCCGCACACTGACCCCTGGCTAGCCGAGCTCATTCTGCAATGGAAGTCGCTGTTCTTCGCCATGGGCGCGTTCGACTGGGCACGAAACACCTGGGTCTGGGTCTTCACCTATCGCTGGTTCCGCGACCCCGAGAAGATGGCCGCTCTACGCCACGACGCCGAGTCGAATCCCCTTCCGCAGACGCCGGAGATGTTCGGGCGCCAGTGCGACGCCATCGTCCCATTTGACGCACGTGATCGCCTGGCGGCGATCACCGCACCGACTCACATCATCGCCGGTGAGGAAGATATCTTCACTCCACCCCGTTTTTCGCGGGAGATCGCGTCCGCAATTCCCGGATCGACACTCTCTATCCTGCCTGAGGTTGGGCACGGCATGTTCTGGGAAACCCCGGAGGCATTCAACGACGCGCTGCTCGGCTTCCTTGGCCGCTATGACACGTGACGAATCACGTCTGCCGAAACGACGCCGCTTTTCAGCGCGTTCCTGGAGTTGTCGTTGCCGTGTTCGCTCGGTACCGGTGTACCGGGGCTGCGTCTTGCGCCGCGATGCGGGGAACGACTACGTTGCGACACTAGCTGATCACCGCGGTCGGCCGCCCTCCTTCGCCTATTGGCGCGGCGACTGTGCTCAAGCCGGGAGAACTAGCATGAATCGATATCTGCCATTGTTCGGAGCGGCCCTACTCGCAGTCGCCTCCTCGCTGGGCTCGATCTCCGCGCAGACCGGGATCCCAGTCAATGCGAACGGGTCGTCCGCCGTTGCGGACGACGATGGTATGTCGACCGCCTCGGGCGCCGGTGAAGACATCACCTTCGGAGACGTGTTCACCGGCGGCTCGCGGGGCGAAACGCTCGGCGATCCGAACGCCGTCTACTCGCCGATGGTCCCGGACAATCCGGATCCAAACGGCGGCGTACCGGTGGTGCCGGGTGCCGGCGACGGTCTCATCGGCGGCGCGCCCATCATGCCCGTCCCAGCCGCTCCAGTCTCCACGACTGCGACCGCGACCAATCCCGTCCCCACGGAAGGCGCCACAACGGAAACCGTTCCGGTCGAAGCCGCACCGGCCGAATCCGCACCAGTTACCACGGACACAGCGGCGGCCACTGGCGGGTTCTGTTCGCAGTACGCCACTTGGTACGACGCGCAGATTGCCTACGAAAACCTCGGCGCGACGGCGGCGGATGCAGCGCTCGTGCAAGAGGTCGATCCCAACTACGACGGGATTGCCTGCGAGGAGATGATGGTCTAACCGGCGTTCGCGCCCTGACTGACGGTCCCCTCTTTCGGCACGCCGAAAGAGGGGATCTTGTTGTCCGCGGCTGGACACCCGTTCTCGGCTACGATGCGTGTCATCCGGCACGCAGACGAGACGTCAAGCTGACGCAAATGGGAAGGAGCCTTGATGGAGCGCATGGTTCTCGGTTCGACGATCGTCTTCGCACCCTACTCGATTGACCAAGCGCTCGACGGCCTCGCCGAGGCCGGCTATCACGCCTGCGAGATCGGTGCCGTCAAGGGATGGTTCGAGCATATCGATCCCGATACGGCATCAAACCGGGAGATCGACCGGATTGCTGGCAAGCTTGGAGATCTTGGGCTGAAGCCGGTCAGCCTCAGCGGCCACGCCCAGTTGCAGACGGATGAGGGAGCGGCACGATTCGCGCGGGCCATCGATATCGCCGCGGCATTAGACATGGAGGTCGTGAACACCTACACCGGCGATGCCACGACTGATGACGAGCGTGAAGCGTATTTCACCAACGTCGCCGCGCTCTGCGACCGGGCAGCGCAACATGAACTGAAGATTGGGATGGAGACTGACAGCAACATGCTCCCCACTGCCGAGATTGGCATCGCCATTCTCGACCGCATCAACCGGCCGGACGTGCTCGGCTTCAATTACGACCCGGGCAACGTCGTCTACTACGCGGGTGCAGACCCGCTTACGGACGTTCGCTTCGCGTTACCCCGGCTGGTCCACTTCCATTTCAAGGACAAGGTCGGTGGCAAGGGTGTCTTCAACTTCCCGCCACCAGGCGACGGTGAGCTCGATATGAGGGGGTTGCTCGCGATTCTCGACGAGGCCGGCTACACCGGCCCGCTCAGCGCCGAGGTCGAATTCGATGAGCGCGGCTGGCCGGACTACGATGCCTGCCGCGCGGCAGCGAAACGCTCGGTCGAGAACTTGCGCGGTATGGAGTTGACCATCTAATTGCGGTCAGTCCGAGGCCGTACGCGCCTCGTCCACCAGCCAGCGCAACCGCTCCGCGGTCAGGGGTCCGAGCTGGAACCCGTCGACAATGCCGTCCGGACCAATCACGACCGTCGACGGGTAGGCACTGGGGATGCCGAAGGCGGATTCGATCGGTCCGATGCCGGGTTGATCGGTATTCGTATCCCGGCCAATCGGATAGGTGAACCCTCCCGCTTCGACAAAATCACGAGCATTCTTGTCGACGTCGGTGCGGACGCCGACCCCGACGATGGTGGTTTGTTCCCCGGCGCGCTGTGCCGCATCCCAATACGCCTGGAGCTCTGGCATCTCGGCTCGGCACGGTTCGCACCACGAGGCCCAGAAATTGACGACCACCACTTGACCGCGCAGGTCGGACAGCCGTAGTGGGCTGCCGTCGAGGAGCGTCAGCGTGACATCCGGGGCCGGCTCACCCGCCATCTGGCCGAGCGATGCCGTATCGGGTGCTGTGTCGCGCTGCGTCCACCAGATCCCGGCGATGGCGAGCGCCAGCAACAGACCCAGCGCCAGCGGTGAGAAGCGGCCGATCCGGCCATAACCGACGCGACCGTAATCGGTCGCGGCATCATCCGGGTCGTCGGCTAGCGCGGGTGCCTCGAGATGCGCTCGCGGTTCGGTATCAGAGATCATCGGCGCCGGTCAGGGAAGCGTCGCAACCGCGGCTTCCACCTTTTGCCATGTCTCCGGACTCCCGCCGATGAGGAGGACGACCACATTACTCCCCTGCGTCATGCGGGGTTCGCCGTCTGGCGTGGGAGTGCCCGCCAGCCGATCCGGGACCACGTCGGCCGCATTGACACCCGCCGCATCGGCGCGCGCCGTTTCGGCATCCGGGTAGAGAAAGATGAACCCCGGCATGCCATCGATTTCGATTCCCTGTCCTGGCACGTCAAGCTCGCCACGAGGGATGAAGAGACGGGGCGGCTGCTGAACATCGAGACCCTGGCTCCGCAGCGCGTCCGTGACGTTGACCAGCTCATTCCCGCCAGGCGTTGCGACAGGTACCGGAGCGATGCCTCCTCCCGGATTTCTGAAGTAGAGGACCAGCGCGAGCACGCCAAACAGCACCGCCGCCAGTGCGAAGAGATTGCTCGCCGTGTTGCTTCGTCGCCTCCCCGCGCTCGTTCCGGCATCTTCACGATTCACGCTATCGTCCATCTCGTGATGGTACGCCGGGCGGGTCCACCGCGAACAGTCGTTCCCGTCAACCGAAGGGGCGCCACGCCACTAGAGCGAAGTGCTGGAAGCTCAATCGCTGTCTGGCGGCGAGTCCTTGCCGGGCGACGGGGTCGAAACGGTCGTGAGCGCTGTGCCATCTTCGGACACTGTTGCCCACCGCGGTGCGTGGCCCGCCGCCCGCAGTCTGCCGATCAGCGCTTCTTCCCCCTGGCCCACATCTCCCCCCTCAGGGGCTAGGGAAACCAGGACAGCGAGTTCACCGAGTGGTTCCGCTGTCCAGCCCGCTTCAGCGAGCGCCTGAATCAGGGCCGCACGTTCCGCGGTATCGTCGGGCCGCAGGATGACCGCGCGACGCATCACCACGCGGTGGAAGCCGCGAGCCCAGGTTGTCAGATTGGCCATGACGTCCTTCGGCAGCGGTTGTCTGCTCCCCCGCTCAAGGAATCTCACGATCTGCTCGAGCTCGACGCCGGCAGAAAGGGCCGTGCCGAGCGACCCGGGGGTGAGCCGGTAGTGACTTTGCCGGCCGAGATCGACGAGCTCGGAAAAGGCGGTCAGTGCCCATACCCGGTCGGGCGACGGCGATTGCAACGTGATCTCGCCGGAGGGATCGACAACAAGCGGGGCCAACGAGGCGTCGGCATCGTCCTCCGCTGGCTCAGGCTGCCGCTTGGCTAGCGCGACGCCATTTGGAGTCAGGCGGATCACGCGCGCTTGGCTGGGGCGGTCAACGGTTTCCGCGAGGGCGAACCAGACAAAGGGTCCGCCGAGCTCGAGCGCGATCACGTCGCTCAGCGCCGCGGCGCGCGCTTCGTCTTCGTCGACGCCCGCTCCTGCCTCTCCTCCCAGCCGCGCCGTTGCCGCCGTGAACGACGGACCGAGCAGCCTCGGGTATCGTGCGGCAAGGCGCAATGCCAGACTCTCCATGGTCGCCCACTGTGGTGGGACTGCTCCTATATCCGGGTCGGCCAACGCCGTCAGCAGACGGGGGCGCATTCCGCGCCAGTCCGCACCCCAGATGTCGACGACGTCCGCCGACTCGCCTTCGATCCAGCGCGGAAGGCGCAGCCAGCTGTCGCGAAGCCGGTTCGTCTGCGCGGCGAACCCGATTCCCCGCCAGGCCCGGGCATGCGTACCCGCGACGATACGCTGCGGCCGCGCGTCCTCGTCGATCGCCAGGACCCCCTCCGCCAGTGCGAGCGCCTGCAACAGCTCGAGATAGCCAGCGGGTGGGCCATCTTTGCCGCCGAACCAGAGACGTGGCACCACTGTCCGCAGGAGCCAGCGCGGCGGTGTCTCTCCCGCCTCCCATACCGGCGTCTGGGGGTTAGAGACAATGCGTAGCAAGGTGAGGAGGTCCCAGGCAACAGCGTCGGGGTGACGCCGCGGCGGCACTAACCCTGGCTCGAGCTCGATCGTGACAAGCTCGGGGAGGACGGCAACCTCACTCTCACCCGGGCTACGAATCTCCGCTGGAACGAACAACCAGCGTGTTCCGTCGCTCCGGTAGGCGTGCCAGACGAGCAGCGCTCCTTCGAGCTCGCCTAGCGCGGCGCGCAGGCGGGCGACAGTGACCGTGTCCGACCCATCGAGCCTAACACTCGCGGCCACCTCGGCCAGTGGGACCGGTCCAGTCGCGGCGCCGACGATCTTCCAGATCGCCGCGGCGTCGCGCCCGCGGCTGCGCGCGACACGCTTGACCCTGGCAGGATCGTTGATCAGTCGCAACAGCCGAACGGCCAGATCGCGCCGCCGGGCCACTCCCGGCACTGTGCGCAATCCCCAGATCTTGGCCGCCGCTTCGAGCTCTGCGTCGTCGAGCAGCTCGATCAGGACCCGCAGTGGAGACTGCGCGAGATTGCCGGCGGCCATCTCGTCCTGGATGCGTCGTAACTGCAATGCCAGCTCCCGCGGCAGCAGGAGACGCGGGACAGCGCCGATCGGCAATGGCTCGTCGTCGCCTTCGCGGAAGAGAATGCCTGCCCGGTAGAGACGGACCGCCGTCTCACGCGCTTCCGTTGCCGCGACTCCGAGTCTGGCGGCAAGCTCGTCCACGGTGGGCGCCACTGCCTCGTCTGACGCGCCGGTGAGCGCGGTCAGCATCGCACGCTCTGAAGCGTCGAGCCGGTCCCAGATGTCGCGCATCGCGCGGGGATCAATCATGGCCCGATAGAGCGCCCCCACGACCTCGCTCTTGCTCTCGACATAGAGCAGCACGCTCCACGCCTCGGCAATGCGAAGCAGTTCGGGTAACCGCCGGGCATGCAGTCGACCAAGTAGGTTGCGCATAGGCGATCCGGACCGGCGGGGTCTTGGCGCAAGTTCGCGGGCGGGACCTAGCCGGAGTATATCGGTCACGCCGTTCGAGCGCCGTCTGGCGCTTCGGAGGTCGGGAGTCGGAAGTCGGCTTATAGCTATGAGCTATTGGCTATTGGCTATTGGCTATTAACCTTCTTACGACTCACGACTGGCCGTCTCGCCGTCTTACCGTCTGGCCGTCTCCTCCCGACTCCCGTCCAATGAGCGTGCTATACAGCGTCGCGTCGTGATGCGGTGTCATCCAACGGAGGACAGAACGATGCACGAGTCGGCGCGAGCCGGCGGACGATCGCCTGACGTCATCGTCGTCGGTGGCGGCGTCACCGGAACCTCGATCGCGTGGCGGCTGGCGCAGGCGGGGCAGCGCGTCCTGCTCGTCGAACGACGTGGCATCTGCGCCGGGGCCTCGGGCCGCAACGCCGGCCACACCGGAGTCAGCTCCGGCATGCATATGGCGCCGAGAACGGTCCGTGCGCTGCATAACATCACCGCCGCGAATCTTCGGCTCCTGAAAACCCTCCATGACGAGCTGGACAAGGATTTCGAGCTCAGGCTCCCGGGGAGCATGGACGTAATCACCACCCCCGAGCAATTGGCGCACGCCAATGAGGCGGTCATCACGAAGCGCGACGCCGGCAGTGCCGTCGAGCTGCTCGACCCCGAAACCGCCCGCTCGATCATGCCCTCGCTCTCGCCGCGGATCCTGGGCGCAACATACGCGCGGGACCGGGGCCACCTCTGGCCATTCGCGCTCGTCACTGGCATGGCTGACGGCGCCGCCCAGGCGGGGGCGGAGATCCGCATCGGAGCGCGCGTCCAACATCTTGCCCGCGCCGGCGATCGGGTCACCGGGGTCGTAGTTGATGGCGAAACGATCGAGGCGGATGATGTGGTACTCGCTACCAACGCCTGGACACCCCAACTCCTGCCCGAGCTTCCCGACGGCGCTCTCGTTCCGGCGCGGGGACAGATCCTGGTCACCCAACCGCTGCCACCGCTCCTGGCCTGCCCATTCGGGACGAACTTCGACAAGGAGTACGGGCGGCAGACGCCGGGTGGCCAGATCGTGTGCGGCGGGTATCGCCGGCTCGATGTCGACGAGGGACTGGGAACGTACCGCGAAGAAGTGACGCTACCCGTGCTGGCCGGGATTGCCCGCTGTCTGAGCGATCTCTTCCCCGTCCTGCGCGGCAAGGCGCGCGTGGTGCGAGCCTGGTCCGGCATCATGGGGTTCACCGCCGACGGGTTGCCGCTGATCGGGCGCTACGAACCAGCTCCGGGGCTTACGATCGCCGCCGGGTTCAACGGCGGTGGCTTCTCCTGGGGCGTCATCGTCGGCAAGATCATCGCCCGTCTGCTCAGCGGGCAGGAGCCGGAATTCGACATCGCGCCGTTCTGCCCCGCCCGCTTCCTCGACGGTGGCGTTACGTGGGCAAATCCGTTCACCGCTGGCGAGAAGAACAACCCACGCCTGTCGCACGCGGTCATCGACCAGCCCTGAATGGAGATTGACGCCATGGACTCATTCGATCCCGGGCCAGCGCCGGCGCTGGAGACTGGGTGGCTGCCAACCACCCCTGTGGGCGATACCTATCTGCGCCGCTTTCTGCACAACTGGGCGGGAATGTGTGGGGCAATTGCCCACGCGCTGGGTGGCAAGAGTCAGGATCTGCCGGCGGCGCTCATGGCCGATAGCGGCCGCCCGGTGGTTTTCTTCAACTGTGCGACGCTGATGCAACCGCTGGCGGCTGAAACCGCGGCGGCGACACTCGATGCGATCGCGGCGTTCTTCGCCTTCGACGATTCTTCACGCCGGGGAGGGGTACTCCTCGTTTCGGCCTGGCCAACGGGTGATCTGCGTCCATCGGGCTGGCATCTGATGGGACACCCGCCTCTTCATCTGTTGCCGGCCGCCGCGGTGCCGCGTTCGGCTCCGCCCGACCTCGGTGTCCTGGAAGTTCGTGACCTGGAAGCACTCCGTTCCTGGGAACGTGTCGCCATCGAAGGGTATCCGCTGGATGGCCTCGCCAGCGCTCCTGCCGGTACCGTCACGGCTGAAAGCTGGCTCGAAGAGCCACGATTGCGATTGTGGGTCGGCCGGGTGGGGGATCGCCCGGTCAGTGCGTCATCGGCGTGGATCGAGCATGGCATCAACAACGTCACCCTGGTCGCGACGGTCCCCGACGCCCGCGGGCGTGGCTTCGGCGAAGCGCTCACCTGGCGGGCGGCGCGAGCCGATCCCTCGTTGCCGGCGATGCTCATTTCTTCGGACGCCGGCCGGTCCATCTACGAGCGGATGGGATTTCTCCCGTTACAGCGCATCACACTCTGGTACCGAACACGACCGCGCTGAGTGCGGCGTTGTTCTTAGCCCTCAGACGTCTCGATGGGAACGCGGGCGACGCCGGCGTCGCCGCTACTGACCACTCTCGACCCACGTCTTTTCTCGCCGTCTCGCCTAGCCAGCCGGCCGCGCCTGCATCAGCCGGATCATCGGCTTGCGTGGCTTCGTCGCCGCGTCCCGGGCAAGCTGCAGGGCCACTGCCTCGGCGAGATGCTCGAAGGCCTTGGCAGTCACCGAGTCCGGATGCGCCGCAACAATCGGGCTCCCAGTGTCGCCGCCCTCGCGAATACTTGGGTCGATCGGAACTTCGCCGAGGAACGGCACGCCGTGCTCTTCCGCCGTGCGGCGCCCACCGCCTTCGCCGAAAATCGACGTGACCGTGCCGCAGCAAGGACAGACGAACCCACTCATGTTCTCGATGATGCCGACGACCGGCGTCTTTACCTCCTGGAACATCTTCAAACCCTTGACCGCGTCGGCCAGGGCGACGTCCTGCGGCGTGGTGACGATGACCGCGCCGGAGAGGGGAATCTTCTGCGTCAGTGTCAGCTGGACGTCACCTGTACCCGGCGGCAGGTCGATCACCAGGTAGTCGAGATCCTCCCAGAGGACGTCGTTCAGAAACTGGGTGATCAGCTGCGCAACCAGCGGGCCGCGCCAGATGAGGGCCTTCTCGGGATCGAGCAGGAACCCGATGCTCATGATCTTCACGCCGTGCGCCTCGAGCGGCACGATCTTGCCGCCGCGCACGAGCGGCTTCGCGCCCTGGCCCATCATCAGCGGGATGCTCGGACCATAGACGTCGGCATCGAGCAGCCCGACTTTAGCACCGGCCTTGCTGAGGGCGACGGCCAGGTTCGCCGCCACCGTTGACTTGCCAACGCCGCCCTTCCCGGACGCGACTGCGATCGTGTTGCGCACGCCCGCGATCGGGTCGGCATCGGCCTTGCCCGAGCCGGACGGCCGGACACGGGTGTGGAATGTCACCTCCACCGTCTCCACGCCCGGGATCGCCTGGGCCGCGGCTTTCAGCTCCTGCTCGATCTTGTCGCGGTAGGGCGCAATCGGCGAGAGCAGCTCGACGATCAAGTTGACACGGCCGCCCTCGATCTCGACCGCGGGGATCATGCGCAATTCGACGAGGCTGCGGCCGATGGCCGGCTCCTGGACGCCGACGACGGCTTCCAGCACGCGCTCTTTCGTCAGCTCATTTCCTACTGGAGGTTGGGTAATAGACACCGGGGAGATCTCGACTTTCTAGGTTCTCGGAGTGAGCAGCGCAAAGCGTCACTCAGATTCTGTTCCAGGGAGACGATACTCCACTAGCGCGTGCCGGCGTCAGCTACTGATGCGCCGTTGCGTGCGGACCGGGCCGTCTCGCACAATCCGCGGGTTGCGGCCAGCACGACACGGAGATTGACAGGGACAAAGGCAAGGACACGATGAGCACAGGCGAGACGGATCAGGATGCGGCCCCGAGCGAGCCATCGGCGGCGATCGACGCCGAGGCGGTACAGATCGCGCGGGATGCCGCCGACACGAGCGACGAGCCAACCGGTCCAAAGAAGATCGCGGTGGTCATGGCGCACCCGGACGACGCGGAGTTCATTTGCGCCGGAACCATCGCCCGCTGGGCGGACGAGGGGCACGAGGTCGTCTACGTCCTGTTGACTTCGGGAGACAAGGGGAGCGACGACCCGCAGATGACGCCGGAGAGGCTAGCGGCGACGCGGGAGTCCGAGCAGCGAGAAGCGGCTCGTATCCTTGGCGCAAAAGATGTCATTTTCATGCGATGTCCCGATGGGGAGCTGGAGCCGACCCTCGACCTGCGGCGCGAGATCGTGCGCGTCATCCGCCGGTTGAAACCGGACGTCGTCGTCTGCCAGGACCCGACCGTGCGCTGGGTCGACACCCAATACATCAACCACCCCGATCACCGAGCCGCGGGCGAGGCGACCCTTGCGGCCGTCTTTCCGGCCGCCCGTGATCGCATGAACTTTCCGGAGCTGCTCGCCGAAGGACTCGAGCCGCACAAGGTGCGCGAGATCTACCTCGCCGGCGCCCAGACCCCGGATGTGGCGATCGACGTCAGCGCGTACATGGAGCGCAAGCTGGAATCCCTGCGCGCCCATGTCTCCCAGATCGGCGACTGGGACCCCGAGCCGATGGTCCGCGAGTGGGCGAAAGAGACCGCGGAGCAGCACCCCGGCAACGGCGAATATGTCGAAAGCTTCAAATATTTCAAGCTCGACTGAGCCGGTGCGATACTAGGGATCTATGACGATTTGACGTTGACCGCGTCCAAGGGAGATTGATTCATGGCAGGCCCAAGCCCGATGCTGGATTACGCCTACTTCGAGGGCAACATCGTTCCCTTCGCTGACGCCAGGATCAGCGTCGGCACGCACGCTGTGCAATATGGCACCGGCGCGTTCGCTGGCATCCGTGGCTACCTCGACCAGGACGGCGAGACGATCAACATCTTTCGCCTGCCGGAGCACGCGGCGCGGCTTCTCAACTCGGCCAAGCTCCTGCGCGCCCGGCTCCCCTTCACCCGGGAGACCCTCGCCCAGACGATCGTGGATTTGGTCGAGAAGAACGCGCCGACCGGAGACGTCTACATCCGCCCCTTCGTCTACAAATCCTCCGTCCAGCTCACGCCGCGTCTCAACGGGCTCGACGATGAGCTGGCGATCTACATGCTTCAGCTCGGCGATTACCTCGACACGATATCCGGGGTGAAAGCCTCCGTCTCCTCCTGGCATCGGGTTCCCGACAACGCCGTACCGGGCCGAGGCAAGATCTCCGGCTCCTACATCAACTCCGCGCTGGCCAAGGACGAGGCCGAGGAGAAGGGGGCCGACGAAGCTATCCTGCTCGACCAGCACGGGCATGTCGCTGAGGGGAGTGGCTGCAACCTCTTCCTGGTACGAGACGGTTCGCTCGTCACGGCTCCCATCACCGGCGACATCCTGGAAGGGATCACGCGCCGCACGATGATTCAGTTTGCCCGCGACGAAGGGTTCCCGATCGAGGAGCGCGCCATCGACCGCTCCGAGCTCTACATCGTCGACGAGGCGTTCTTCTGCGGCACCGGCGTCCAGATCGCCCCGATCGCCAGCATCGACGGGCGGCCTGTCGGCGACGGCATCCCCGGCCCAATTACGCTGCGCCTGAGGGAGCTCTTTTTCGACACCGTCCGCGGCCGCAATCCGAACTACGCGCACTATCTGACCCAGGTCCGAGCCAAGGTAGCGTCGCCAGCAGACTGACGGAGACGCCGGCTTGCCGTCGATTTCGGCACCGGGACCGCCCGATTCCGCCCAGGGTACCCGTCAATCCGGGAAGCTATAGCGACGTGCAATAGCCGTGTCATCCTGAGGAACGAAGGATCTCGGCTCACCGAGGCATCTGTTCGCGGCCGACGAGATGCTTCTCCTGCGAGCACAGCATGAAACCACCTGCGCACGACGCCTTCGGGCGGAGGTTGAGGGTTTACACCAGAGACCCGTCAGACGGTCGCCGCATCTACCGCCGGCTCGAATCCGTGGAAGCGGTCGAACTCGGCGTGATGGTGGGCCTGGTCGACGGGCACCACGACGACAAAGGGTCGCCCCGCCGCGTTAGCCTGTCTGGCGGTCTCCAGCGCAGGACGGAGGCCAGACGCATCTTCGACGCGGATCGCCTCGATTCCGGCTGCCCTGGCGCTCTCCACCAGATCGGTCCCGGGGGCAAATTGGGTGGCGACGATCGGGCCCTCGGTCCGCTTTTGGATCCATTGCACCCAGCCGAACGCGCTGTCGTCGAGGACGACCCAGGTAACCGCTAATCCCTCCTGGACCGCTGTCCCGAGCTCGTGCAACTGCATCTGGAACGCGCCGTCGCCGGTCGTGCAGACGACCTGGCGGTCCGGCCGTGCCAGCTTCGCCGCCATCGCACCGACGACCCCATAACCCATCGCGGTCTGCTCGGCGGGCGGCACGCAGCAGCCAGGATCGAGCACCTGATAGTAGGGCCAGTAGTAGGCCCAGAGATCCTGACCACCATTCTCCTTGACGAGGATGGTGTTGTCGCCGAAGACCCGATTGATCTCGTGCACGATCGATTTGCCCTTCAGCGGCATGTCCCCCTGGTCCAGCGCCGCTTCCGCGTCCGCGGCGGCCGCGGCGATCGCCTCCCGCCGCCCAGACGTGATCTCGGCGATGTACGCCTCGTTCGGGATGACGCCACGCTCTTGCAGGGCTTGCGCCAGCGCGTCGATCGCTTGCCTGGCGTCGGCCTGGATCGCGACGTTCGGTTGCCAGTTGCGGCCCAGCTCGAACGGATCAATATCGATCTGGATCAGCTTCGCGTTGTCTGGAAATGGAAGGAATCCTCCCTGAAACTCCTCCATTCGGGAGCCGACTGTGATGATGAGATCCGCTGCCTCATAGACCCCGCGGGGAAATGTCGTTCGATAGAGCCCGGTCAGCCCGCAGAAGAGCGGGTGCGTTTCGGCGACCGATCCGCGGCCGGCCGGGGTCGTCTCGATCGGGACGCCGAACCGCTCGCAGAAGTCACCGACCGCGTTACCCGCTCCGG
Organism: Thermomicrobiales bacterium; assembly: GCA_025937615.1. The sequence continues at coordinate 17,908 of JAICRA010000001.1, forward strand.
AGAGGATCGTACCGCCGCCGGTGATCAGGAGGGGCCGCATTGTCCCGGCGATGAGATCGACGGCGGCCGCTAGCGCGGCGGGATCGGCGGCCGGACGCGGAGCCGGCACGGCCCAGGTATAGGCCGGAATCTCCCAAACTCCTAGCCCGATATCGCCGGGCAGCTCGACGTAGACCGGACCCGGCTGGCCGCTAGTGGCGATCTGGACCGCGCGGCGCATCACCCACGGGATGTTCTCCGGCAACTCGACCGTGGTGGCCCACTTGGTGATCGAGGAGAGCATGCCGATGTGGTCGGTCTCCTGAAACGAGCCCTTGCCGTACGTCTGGCGGGGAGAGCGCACCCCGAGCACGAGCATCGGCGTGCAGCCCGAGTACGCCTCGAGAATTCCGGGCACCAGGTTCGCGATTCCCGGACCGGGACAACCGAAGCAGGCGGCGATCTGATTGGTCACGCGGGTATAGGCCATCGCCATGAAGGCGCCGGACGTCTCGAAGCGGACCCCGATTGGCCGCGGTCCACCGTCCGGCTCGATCGCGACGAGCGCGTCGTACAAATGGCGAGGGTCGCCGGGGAGACCGAAAACATACGGGACGCCCTCAGCCTTCATGGCGAGGACGACGGCTTCCCACCCGGTCAATGTTGGCATGAGTATTCCTCCGACTCCCAGATCGAACCCGCAACCGACTCCTGAAAACCAGCGGCCGTCGAGGGCAAGTGCCAGTAATCAGTCATGGTCACGCGTGCGTCCTGGCACCCCAAAAGTTCATCAAGTTCATCAAGTTCGCTGAGTTCGGCGTCCGCCTTGCCCCCGGCCTACGTTCCCGCCGGCCGCACCAGCGGCGCATTCGGCAGCAATGGCGTAGTCGTCTCCGTCTCAACAGCACGGCGCATGAGCAGGCAGAGGCCCGCCGCGAGCAAACAGAGCAACCCACTCCCCACGAAGGCGAGCTCATACCCACCGGTCACGGTGCGGATCACCCCGGCCGCGGAGGCGACGACCGCCGCGCCGAGCTGATGTGCGGTGAAGACCCATCCGTAGACAACCGGGCCAGCGGCACGCCCGAAGGTTTGAGAGGCAATGGCCACCGTCGGGGGCACCGTGGCTACCCAGTCGAGTCCGTAGAACACGATGAAGAGGATCAGCCCGAAGCTGGGCGATCCCAGCACCAGGGGCAGGAAGAGGAGTGACAGACCGCGCAGACCGTAATAGGCGAAGAGGAGTTTGCGCGAATCGACCCGATCCGTCAGCACACCGGAGACCGTGGTGCCCACCACGTCGAAGATCCCAACCACCGCCAGCAGACTGGCCGCGGTGACCTCGGCCATGCCATGGTCGACGCTGGCCGGGATCAGGTGGGTGCCGATGAGACCGTTGGTCGAGGCGCCGCAGATGAAGAACGTCGCCGCCAGCAGCCAGAAATTGCGGTTGCCGCTAGCGATGGCCAGCCCGCGAAAGGCGATCGCGACCGGATTACCTCGCGGCGCCGCCGGCGGGTCGTCTTCGCTGGCACCGTAGGCTCTCACCCCGGCGTCCTCTGGCCGGTTGCGCAGGAAGACCAGGACCAGGGGAACGACCGCCAGGGTGCAGAGCGCGACCGTCAACGAGACGTAGCGCCAACCCCGCTCCTGCGCCAGCCATCCCAGAAATGGCAAAAAGATGAGCTGGCCGGTGGCGGACGCGGCGGTGAGTAGACCGACGACCAGACCACGGCGTTGAACGAACCAGCGATTGGCGACCGTTGCCGCGAAAACAGTCGCCATCGTTCCGGCCCCGAGACCGACCACGATTCCCCACAGGAGATAGAGCTGCCAGGGCACGGTCATCAAGCTTGTCAGCGCAGCGCCGGCAGCGATGAACAGCAGGGCACCGGCGACAACCGGCCGGATGCCCCAGCGCTCCATCATCGCGGCTGCGAACGGGCCGACAAATCCGAATAGGACGAGATTGATCGAAACCGCGAGTGAGATGGTGGCCCGCGACCAGCCAAACTCCGCCTCCAGAGGCACCATCAGCACTGCCGGCGTAGAGCGGGTGCCAGACGCCGCGAGCAGGGTGATGAAGGTCACCGCAAAAACGATCCACGCGTAATGGATGCCGCCGAGATGGGAAATGGCGCGTCGGTTCACGACACTCCGACTCCTGTTGGAACCGTTTGCGGGTTTTCGCGGAAGCTGCTCGCCTCCGCGGACTGACTGAGCTGGTCCAGAAAACGATCGATGCGCTCGAGTGCCACTTCGATCTGGTCCAGGCTGGTGGCGTAGGCGCAGCGGATGTGCCCGGCGCCGCCCGGCCCAAAGGCATCACCCGGAACAACAGCGACTCGTGCCTCGTAGAGCAACCGGGTCGCGAAGTCATGCGCGGAGAGGCCCGTCGAGGCGACCGAGGGGAACGCGTAGAACGCGCCTGCCGGAAGATGACAGTCCAACCCGAGCCGGTTCAGCCCCGAGACAATAGCCTGTCGCCGCACTGCGTAGTCGTCGACGGTCGCCTGCACTTCGCGCTCCGGCACCCGTAGCGCCTCGATGGCGGCCTCCTGTGCCTGCCGCGAGGCGCATAGCGCCGTGTATTGATGGATCCGTGTCATCGCCGCGATCAACGGCTTCGGGCCCGCCGCATACCCGACGCGCCAACCGGTCATACCGTAGGTCTTCGAAAAGCCATTGAGCAGCAGAGTCCGCTCCAGCATCCCGGGCAGCGTAGCGAACGGGACGTGCGGCGCGTCGTACGAGAGGCGGTCGTAGATTTCGTCGCTGACGACCACGAGATCGTGGCGCTGCACAACGTCCGCGATGGCGGTGAGCGCGGCTCGATCCGGCACGGCGCCGGTAGGGTTCCCCGGGTAGTTGAGCAGCAATGCTCGCGTGCGCGGGGTGATGCGACGCTCCAGTTCGTCGGCCTGGGGAATGAACCGATCACGCGCTGGAGCGGGCACCCAGACCGGGACGCCTCCAGCCAGCGAGACGCATGGCGGATAGGCGACATACGCGGGATCAGGAATGAGGACCTCATCACCGGGATCGAGCAATGCCCGCAGCGCCAGGTCGAGTCCCTCGCTGACGCCAACGGTGATCAGGACTTCAGTCTCCGGGTCGTACGCCAGGCCGTAGCGGACGGCCAGCGATGAGGCGACGGCGGTGCGAAGGTCGAGCAAGCCGCTGTTCGCGGTGTAGGTTGTGCGCCCTCGCTCCAGACCATAGATCGCCGCCTCGCGCACGCGCCAGGCCGTGCCGAAGTCAGGTTCGCCAACGCCGAGGGAGATGACGTCCTCCATCTGGGAGACGACGTCGAAGAACTGACGAATCCCCGAGGGAGGCACCGCGGTGACTGCCCGCGAAAGTCTCATCACGGCGCCACCGGCAGGCGGCCGTCGGCGGCGACATCCTCGACCAGGATGTCGCCGTCCTCCTTGTAGGCCTTGAGCAGGAAGTGCGTGTTCGTCGCGGTGACATGGTCGATCGGGGCCAGCTTCTCGGAGACAAACTGGGCGATCTCCCGCATGGTCGGCGCCTCGACGATGATCCGCAGGTCGTGCCCCCCGGAGACGAGGTGCGCCGCGCGGACTTCGGGATGCCGGTAGATGCGCGCGGCGACTTGATCGAAGCCGACTTCTCGCTGTGGAGAGACACTGACGTCAATGAAAGCGACGACGCGCTCATCACCCAGGCGATCCCAGTCGACAACGGTCCTGTAGCCGCGGATCACCCTCTGCCGCTCGAGCTGGCTGACCAGAGCGAGGATCTGATCTTCAGCGATGCCGGTCAGCTCGGCGATGCGCGCCGGGTTACGACGAGCGTCGGTAACGAGCGCCGCCAGCACGCGGCGGACAGCCGGGTCCCGGCTGTCGAGACGCTCGTTCCGCTCCTCGCCATTCGGATTGAACTCAGCCAAGCGATGTCCCCTTCCCGGCCCATGCAAACAGTGCGGCATGCGAGAGTGTACGCTGGGCACATGACCTTTCGTCGTCTAGTTTCGCGTCGATAGAACTCGTACTCATCACCACTCGTGACATGGCTCGAGCTTGCTCGGCAGGGGCGCGATTGTCCGCGTCAGCTCACCAGGGAGAGGAAGCCGCTGCTCCATGCCGTGAGCGAGAAGCGGGCGGCGAAGGATCGACCTCCTGGTCATTCCCGAACTCTGTCACCAATAGCGCATGGCTGCCAGGAACAACTGTCGCAGATCCGCGTCGGTGGCCGGTCGCGGCGAGAGCTTGGTCACCCGATGCTGCGGCAGTGTTCCGGCGACGAGTGCATCGACGTCATCGACGCCGAATCCGACGGCCGAGAGTCCGTTCGGCATGCCGACGCGGCGCATGATCCGCTCGATCTGGCTCGCCAGAATCTCTCCAGCGTCCTCTGCCGCCGCGCCGCCGGTCTCGGCGCCGAGGAGCCGCGCGGCGTGGAGATGGCGCTCCGGATTGGCCTGAGCCGTCCAGCGGAAGACCGCCGGCGCATTGAGGATCACCGACATGCCATGCGGCACGATCGGATGGTCGTCTGGATACCCTGCCGGTACGTAGTCTCTGACCATGCCCGAGACGGGATAGCTCATTCCGTGAGGCAGATGCACGCCCGCGTTACCGAACCCGATCCCGGCGTATGCGGCGGCAAGGAGCATCTCCCCCCGCGCCTCGTCATCTGACGGATCGTCGACGGCACGGGCGATGTTACGCGCCATGACATCCATCGCCTTCATCGCCCAGATATCGGAGATCGGGTTAGCTCCCTGATAGGCGGGCCGCTGCCCCGGATGATCGGGCGCCGGCCGGTTGCTATATGGCAACGCGGTGAACGACTCGACCGCGTGCGAGAGGACATCGAGTGCAGAGCATGCGGCGACCATCGGTGGCATGGTCCGGGTGTTGTCGGGGTCGACTATCCCCAGGGCCGGTCGCAAGGCGCGGTGGGCAATGCCGGTCTTGGCGTGCAGTGCTTCGTAATCGAAGATCGCGACTCCGGTGGTCTCCGAACCGGTCCCGGCCGTTGTCGGGATGGCGATCAGCGGTTTGAGTGGGCCGGGTACCGGCTTCCCCTCCCCGATCGGCGGGTTGACGTAGGTCAGCAACGGAGCGGGGTACGTCGCGAAGAGGTTGGCCGCCTTGGCGGTGTCCATGACACTGCCTCCACCCACGGCGACATAGCCGTCGAATTTGCCATCCGCGGCGAAGGCCGCTGCATCCGTGAAACTCGCGTCCGTCGGTTCTACCCGAACGCCGTCGTAAACGACGGCGTCGATTCCCTCTTCTTGCAGTGCGTCGAGTACCGTAGCAACCGTCTCGCCCGCTGCTAACCGGGAATCGGTGACAACCATGACCCGGCGCCCGCCGAGGCGAGCCATGTCGGCGCCTACCTCGCGCGTTGCGCCAGGACCAAACTTGATCGCCGACGTGTCCATCGTGAAACGCGTTTCATGGATTAGGTCTGAATCAGGCACGGGATCTCCTTGTCAATCCTCCCTCGCGGGACTGCGGGCGGTGCTGGAGCGACGGACTCGTCCGCTGTCCAATCTTCGAAATGAAAACGGCCCCGGCAAACAGCCAGGGCCGCTTCACGCGTATGATCCCGGAGAGAAACCGCGACAGTCTCGCGCTACCCGCCCGGCGCCTCGTAGACGTTTCCGCCATCATTCTGGCTCGGTCGATTGTCACCGTTATTCGTCGCTCCGATGCCATCCGGCGCGGCCGCTCCGGTCGATCCGGTGGCCGGAGCCGCACCCGAGCCGGGCTCGGTCGAAATGGTCGACGTCTCACCGGTCGTGTCTTCTTCGATCGTGGCGTCACCGGACGTCACAGGCGCGGGTGCCTGCCCGCCGGTCTCGATGTCGGCGGGAGCTTCCTCATCCGGGGCGGCCGCAGGTGGCGGCAGCAGCTCGATGGAGATATTGGAGTCGTCCAGCACCGACAGGTTGTACCTGGTGACAAGTTCTAGAATTCCCAGCGTTGCGAGCAACTCGGCGTTCTCCGGCAGGGCCTCCTCTTCTGAAGTCGTGGTCCCCGTTGTGCCTCCTTCGCCCGCGCTGCCAGCCGAGGCTCTCCCGCCATTGCCGTCCTTGTCCCGCTCGGCATTGCCAGATGATGTATTCCCCGAGTTTGCTCCTGAGCCGGTCGTGCCATCTTCGC
>JAICRA010000126.1 GCA_025937615.1 Thermomicrobiales bacterium
TGGTAGATCTCGCCAAGATTTCCGCGCTCGACTTCCTTCTTGACGAGTTGAACGTCCTGCCGGCCGCGCCGGTTGAAGACAACGCCAAGGACGCGCTCCGCGCGCCGTGCCGCGTCGATGATCCGCTGCCCTTCCGCTGCTGTTGGCGCTAGCGGTTTTTCGACCATGACGTGTTTGCCGGCTTTCAGTGCCGCGAGCGCCACGGGCACATGCAAGATATTCGGCACGGCGACGGTCACCGCCTCGATGTCAGGATCCGCGACGAGATCCTGATAGTCTCGATAGACGCGCGGTACGTCGAATTGCTTGGCCAGGTCCCGGCACCGCTCTTCATCAAGACCCGCGATGGCAACAACCTTGGCGCGCGGGATCTCGGCGAAACCCTGTAAGTGCAGGAAGCCAACACCGCAACCAATTATCCCGACTTTCAGCTGCCGCGGGTCTGTCACATTCACCCCACTAAACGTTAGAACCGCACGGGAGCGTGAGACCTGTCTCGCATCACGCCATGGCGCACTCGGATGGAGCTAGACCAATGTCAGGAGCGTGACCTCCGGAGAACACCGGAATCGCACCGGCGGACGAAAGACACCAACTCCGCGGGTCGTATAGACCGGCATTCCCATAGCCAGGTTGAGCCCCACCACGAATCGCCTGCCGCCCGCCGGCGCAGCAACCGTGCCAGCGATGGGCAGCCGCACCTGACCGCCGTGACTGTGCCCGGAGAGTTGCAGGAAGGCATCATGCCGGACTACCTGCTCGGCCCAATCGGGCTCGTGCCAGAGTGAGAGAGCGCGCGCGCACGACGGCACGCCGGCGAAGGCGCGCTCCGGTTCGGGCGCACCGAGCAGTGCATCATCGATACCGGCGACCCAGAGCTCGCCGACATTGTCGCCGACTCGTGCGCATTCATTGCGAAGCACGCGAATGCCGCGCTTCTCAAGCGCCGCAGTCATTCGCGGGGCGCCATTGGCGTAATCGTGGTTGCCGAGAACCGCGAGCGAGCCAAACCGCGTCGCGCTGGCAACATTGCCAAGCACGGCGGCGGCCTCGTCGATGTGTCGTGGCGACTCGGATACGTAGTCGCCCCCGAAGAGCAGCAGGTCGGGTTCAGTGGATAGCAATAGCCCCAAAGCGCGGTCAACATCCACCGGGCGGATCACGGAACCGAGATGAGTATCGGCGAGGAAACCAATTCGCAGTCGCGGAGGCGTCTCGAGGCCAGGGGGGATGCGGAGCTCGATCCGCTCCAAGACGGGCCGGTAGGGTGTATCGTGTCGCGCTCGATGTTCCGCTAACGCGGCTGCAACCGATGCAGCGGTCGCCACCACGGCACCACCAAGCGCCCGACCGCCGACTCGAGACTTACGCGCTCGAGAGGCCTGCACCGAAAGTGCGGCCGCGGCTAGACGGCCGTCAGCCGAAGTGAAGGGCGGGCGGTCTGATACCGATCAGCGGTCTCCTCGACCACCCCGCTCTTCCGCTCGTCTACAACGAGGCGAATCTCGTCCTTCAATGCCGCGAGCATGTCCGTTTCCGCGACAGTGCGGACGATCTTCCCTTTGCGGAAGATGACGCCCTTGCCATTCCCCGCCGCAAGACCAACATCGGCGTCACGCGATTCACCGGGTCCGTTGACAACGCAGCCCATCACCGCCACGCGGATCGGCTCCGATACCGTGGTCAGGAATTCATCGACCTGGTTGGCGAGCGTGAAAAGATCGACTTCGACACGTCCGCACGTGGGGCAGGCGATCATGACTGCACCCTTTTGGCGCAGCTCCAGGCTCTTCAGTATCTCGTAAGCAACGAAGACTTCTTCGACCGGATCGGTCGTCAACGACACGCGAATCGTGTCGCCAATACCAAGTGCGAGCAATGTGCCAATCCCGGTTGCGGAGCGCACGGTTCCCGACCGTGGTGTCCCGGCCTCGGTTACTCCAAGATGCAGGGGGTAATCGTTCGGCAGGATAGCGAACCGCCGGTATGCCTCGAAGAGGACAGGCAGCTCAAATGCCTTGAGGCTCACCTTGGTCAGGCCGAAATCGAGATCCTCGAGGATCCGGATGTGTCCGAGTGCTGACCGAACCAGCCATTCGGCGCGTAATTCGACCTGGGATGCGCCGCGCTCGGCCATCTCGTCGACGAAGGCCGCAGGCATCGGTGCCACGGAGCCAAAATTGACGCCAATGCGGATGGGAACCTCTCGCTCCTTGGCTCGCTCAACGACCTCGCGCACATCCTCGGACTTGCGGATATTGCCCGGATTGAGACGCAGCCCGTGGATCCCGGCGTCGAGCGCTTTCAGTGCCAGGGTGTGCTCGAAGTGAATATCGGCGATAAGAGGCACCGGTGCGTGTGGAACGATGTCCGGGAGCGCGGCGGCGGCTTTGCGGTCTGGAACCGCAATCCGGACGATCTCGCACCCTGCCTCGGCGAGCTCGTGAATTTGACGGAGGGTGGCAACCGGGTCTCGCGTATCGGCCGTTGTCATGGACTGCACGACGATAGGATTGTCGCCACCGACTTTCACATCGCCGACGTAAAGCACGCGAGTGGGCCGCCGCGGAGCGATCAAAGACATACGAACTTTCTCCTGATCCTTGGACTATTACGGCAGGAAGGATCGACCTTCGTAGATTCTGAGCGCGTCCAGGACTAACACGATCACCATGAAGCCGAGCAGCAGGATCAATCCGGCCACGTGAACAATGCCCTCGCGCTCGGGCGCCAACTTCTTCCCGCCACGGAGGATCTCGACGATGACGAACAAGAGCCGCCCTCCGTCAAGTGCCGGGAGCGGTAGAAGATTCAAAACAGCCAAATTCAACGACAGCAGGATCGCGAGCTGGGCGAGCGTGACCCAGAGTGGCAGGGGGCTCGCGCTCACGATCTCGCTTGTGATCTGCCCCATGCCGAGAGGCCCCGCGATCTGATCGAGCGGCGCCCTGCCGGTGGCCAGATCACGGATTCCGGCGAGCATCTGCCCGGACTGTTCCCAGGCTTGAGCGACCCCGACGGGGATAATCGAACCAAGCGGCACGCGCTCGAACTGAGGCTTGATGGCAAGGTCCAGCCCGAGCTGCGGGAGGAGATCAGCCTCAACGTCGAGTTTTGGCACGACGAGTGAAACCGTCATCTCTTCGCTACCGCGGGCAACCTCGACCGGAACGGTGGAGCCGGAGGCGCTCGTCAGCGCGAACTGGAGCGCGTAAGGATCGATGATGGGCTCTGAACCCACGGCTACGAATCGGTCGCCAGATTGAAACCCCGCTTCGGCGGCGGGCGATTTCTCGGTGACGGCCTCAACGGTGGCTTCCGAGATGGCGGAGTCCGTGATTCCGACCCCGGTGGGACCCTCACCCGCAGGCGGGTTTAGGCGCGGCACGACCGATGTTTCGACGAGCTCGCCATTGCGTTCGACGACCACGCTCATCGGGTTCCCGCTGAACTCGCGAGCTCGCTGCCCAACGTCGGCTGAGGACTCGACAGGAACACCGGCAACTTCAACGACGCGGTCGCCCGCCTGCCATCCAGCCACCTCGGCTGGAGATCCGGGAACAACCGAGGCGATATATACGTTCGAACGGGACACGCCCTGGAAACCGACGACCAAAATCATGAGGACGAAGGCAAGCAGGAAGTTCATCGCGGACCCGGCGACAAGGAAGAACGCCCGTTTCCCCGGAGACTTGGCGTTGATGGACTGCGGATCCGTGGTCTTGCCGTCTTCTCCGAGAACCTTCACGAATCCCCCGAAAGGGATCCAGTTCAGTGACCAGAGGACGCCGTTGCGGCGCCAGCCCTTGATCCGCGGTGGGATACCGATACCGAACTCTTCGACCTTGACACCGATCAAGCGCGCGGCAACGAAGTGCCCGATCTCATGGACGAGGATGAGGACCGCGAGAATGGGGATGATATAGAGGCCGTTGATGAGTCCTTCCGACACAGGTTTTTCCGCTCCGATCGCTCAGGGGCCCCCGCAGCACCCTGTGACTCGAACGTGTCCGCTGAGTAACGAGTCTACAACGACCCAGGTGAACGATGAGATCCAGACCCGGCGTCATCGAGAGGGCTGACTGCCGAATACATCGCGCAGAAACCGCGCGTTATGTATGTTAGACTGGCGACTGCCGCGCGGGCATCGCGAGCACCGTAACAAGCAAAATGGGGCTCCGGTACGAGCGAGCCCGGGCAGGGGCGCGAGGTCATGCTGGTAGGCGTGCCCAAGGAAGTCAAGGATCACGAATTCCGGGTTTCCGTTACTCCCGCCGGCGTGCGGGAATACCATGCTCGGGGACACCAGGTACTCGTCCAGCGCTCGGCGGGTGAGGGGAGTGGTTTCGCGGACGCCGAGTACACGGCCGCCGGAGCCGAGTTGGTCGATTCAGCCTCCGCGATCTACGACTGCGCCGAGATGATCGTCAAGGTCAAGGAACCAGTTCCCGCCGAATACGATCTGCTTCGCCCCGAGCAAGTCCTGTTCACGTATCTCCATCTCGCCGCCGATGCGCCGCTGACCCACGCGCTCATTCGCAATCGTGTTCAAGCGGTCGCTTATGAAACGGTGCAGCTGGATACCGGTGCGCTGCCGCTCCTGACACCGATGAGTGAGGTCGCGGGGCGAATGTCGGTCCAGGTCGGCGCCCATTTTCTCGAGAAAGCTCACGGCGGCAGCGGGACGCTCCTGGGTGGCATCCCTGGCGTCCCAGGCGCGAACGTGGTGGTGATCGGGGGTGGCGTTGTCGGTACCAACGCCGCACAGATCGCGCTCGGAATGGGCGGCAACGTCAGGATTGTCGACCGCTCCCTGGAGAGACTCCGTCAGCTCGACACCATGCTTCACGGTCGCGTCAACACCCTCGCGTCGAACAGTGAGAATGTGGCGGAGGCCGTTCGCTGTGCCGACCTCGTCGTGGGCGCGGTCCTGCTGCCGGGCGCCAAGGCCCCCAAGATCGTCTCGGAGCCGATGGTCGCCGCTATGAGACCCGGGTCTGTCATCGTCGATGTGGCGATCGACCAGGGCGGATGTATCGCTACGGCACGACCGACCACGCATAGCGAGCCAACGTACATCACGTACGGCGTTGTCCACTACTGTGTGACGAATATGCCGGGCGCCGTGCCGCGTACCAGCACCATTGGCCTGTCCAACGCGACGTTGCCGTACGGCCTGGCGCTCGCAGATTTTGGGCTCGAGGGAGCCATTTTGCGCGATCCCGAACTTGCCAGAGGCGTCAACGTGATCAATGGCAAGGTGACCCATCCTGGAGTCGCGGAAGCGTTAGGGATGGATTACACGCCCCTCGCCGAGGCGACTCTTGGCGACGTCGCCCTTCTGCGCAGTTGAAATGGGGAAGCCAAACTTGCCGTCTGCGACGCGGCTGGGGTCGGAGGTACGAATGCACCA
>JAICRA010000029.1 GCA_025937615.1 Thermomicrobiales bacterium
AAGCCCGGGATCATGACGCTGCTGCTCACGACGACGCTCTGCGCCATGCTGATTGCCGCGCGCGGTGTCCCGCCCTTCTGGCTGGTCGCGGTGACGATGCTGGGCGGGGTGCTGGCCGCCGGTGGGGCCAATGCTCTCAACTGCTTCATCGACCGCGACATCGACGCCCACATGGCTCGCACCCGCAACCGGGCCGTGGCGGCCGGTCGTGTCAGTCCAGATGCGGCGCTGGCCTTTGGTGTCACGCTGAGCGTCGCCTCAGTGCTGGTGTTCGGCTTCATCATCAACTGGACCGCCGCCGCGCTCGCCCTGGCCGGAAACCTTTTCTATGTGTTCGTCTACACGAAATGGCTCAAGCGCTCGACCCCATACAACATCGTCATCGGCGGGGCCGCCGGCGCGGCGCCGCCCCTCGTTGGCTGGGCGGCGGTGACCGGTGATCTGGCACCGCTGGCCTGGGGTCTCTTCGCCATCATCTTCGCCTGGACGCCGCCCCATTTCTGGGCCCTGGCGCTGCTCAAACAAGGTGATTACACCCGCGCCTCCGTGCCGATGCTTCCGGTCGTGAGCGGTGAGACGGAGACGCGGCGACAGATCGTGATCTACACCGCTGGCCTAGCGCTGCTCTGCATTGCGCTCACGCCGCTCGGCCTCGGCTGGATCTACCTTGGTTCGGCTCTGGTCCTCAATGGAGTCTTTCTTTGGTTCGCCATCCGTCTCTATTTCCAGCCCAGTAAGCGCGTGGCCCGGCAGATGTTCTTCTATTCGCTCTGGTACCTGGCGCTGTTGTTCGCCGCCGCGGTCATCGACCGCATCGTCATCTCCTGACGTTAACGAAACAATATCTGGGAGCGCCATCGCCGGGTCTTTTTCTGGCCGTGGTACGCTCCGGGGGTAGGGTGCTGGCCGGTTGCGACCGGCCAGCTAGCGTACGACCCAGGGAGGAAGCCCGGACCTCGTGGCTGAACAACTAACAGCAATCTTCAGCATCATCATCATCGACCTCGTGCTTTCGGGGGACAATGCCGTCGTCATCGGGATGGCGGCGCGCAGCCTCTCCCCGGAGAATCGCCGCCGGGCGATTATCTTCGGCGGCGCCGGTGCTGTCGGACTCCGCATCCTCTTTACCGCGCTGGCCACCGTCCTGCTGGGTATTCCATACCTGCAAGCCATCGGCGGCGTCCTGCTCTTCTACATCGCGTTCAAGCTCCTGCGGCCTCAGCACGATGCTCATGGCAGCATCAAGGAAGCCGGTTCGTTACGGGAGGCGATTCAGACGATTATTCTTGCCGACGTCGTCATGAGTCTCGACAACATCCTGGCGGTCGCCGGCGCGGCGCACGGCGACGTCCGCCTGCTCATGTTCGGCTTGCTCCTCTCAATTCCGATCCTCCTCTTCGGGAGCGAGCTCGTGGCGCGGCTGCTGGGTCGCTTCCCGGCCTTCTTGTATGTTGGCGCCTTCGTCTTGGTGCATGCCGCGGTCGCGATGGTCCTGCACGACAAAACCTTCGAAGACCGAATCCACACCGTTATGTGGCAGGAGCTCGCTCTATCGTTGGCGATTACGGCTGTGATCGTCGGCCTGGTGCGGCTTCTGGAACGCACCAATGGAGAGCGCCGTATGACGGTTGCGCCCACAGGTGCCGACCCGCGCGGGTAGGACCGGGCGCTGGGCGACACGTCGGGGTGATGGCTCGGGCCGCGAATCGATGAATCCGGGCACACGGCCTCGACGTAAGCCAAGCCGAGAGCATCGCCCCAGCAGAAAACGATGCTCTCTCCCAGAGCCCGTGGAGCGCCGCACACGCTCCACCCTCCCCTTCCCGCACGAACCCGGCCGCCCGGCCGGGTTCGTGTATTTTGGGGAGTCGGGAGTCGGAAGAAAGCTAATAACCGATAGCCAATTGCCAATAGCTCGTCAGCCACTCGACGGGTGACGCCCCAGACCGGCGGGTGGGGTCGATTGGCGCAGCAGCCCGGTAATCGCGATCAGGGTCAGGAGATAGGGCAGCGCGATGATGAGATCCTGGGGGATGGGGAGATCGAGCGCCTGCACGTGGAAGCGCAATGCCTGCGCGAACCCGAAAAGGAGCGCAGCGCCCATTGTCGCCCACGGCATCCAGTTGCCAAAGATCACCGCCGCCAAGGCAATAAAGCCGCGCCCGGCGGTGATGTTTGTTGTGAACTGGGAAAGATCCCCAATCGAGAGGTAGGCGCCGCCAACCGCGGCGAGCAGGCCAGAGACAATGACCATCGCGTAGCGATACCTGGCGACGTCGATGCCGACCGCCTGCGCCGCTTCCGGCTTCTCACCACAGGCGAGGACGCGGAGTCCCGACTTGGTCTTGAACAGGAACCAGTGGGTCAGCGGCACCAGCATGAACGCGACCGGCAGCAGGACGTTCATCCCGAGACCGATCGTCGGAAGGCGCTCCACCGGCGGTGAACTGCCGGCCTGGCCCCAGATCTGCTCCGTCAAGAACGACGTCAATCCCAGTCCCAGCAGGACAATCGCCGTGCCGGCCACAATCTGATCAGCTTTCAGTGTGACCGTCCAAAAGGCGAAGACGAGACCGCCCACCGCTCCGACCAGAATGGCGACGACAAGACCGACCATCGGGCTATTGAAGAACCAGGTGCCGGCCACGGCCGCGAACGCGCCCATCAACATGAACCCTTCGAGGGCGATGTTGGTGATCCCGGAGCGCTCGGAGAGAAGACCACCCATCGCGGCAAAGATGAGCGGCGCCGCCGAGCGGAGCGTCGCCGTGAGCAATGCCAGCGAAAAAAACGAGAGCAACTCGTCCAGGGTACCCCTCCCGCCGGTCAGATCGCGCGCGGTGGAGGCGGCGGCTCCAACAACGGATCGCCCGCATCGTGCGCCGCCCGGTCACGTGTCGCGCCGCGTGCCCTGGCTGCCAGCCGCTTTGCCTGGCGGAACTGCTGCGCTACCGCCAGCGCCGATACGGAGAGGATGACGAACCCGAGCAAGACGTAGACGATATCCCGCGAGATGCCAGCCGTGTTTTGCATTTTGGTCGCTCCCGACGCCAGCGCCCCGAAGAGCAGACCGGCCAGGACGACACCGAACGGGGTGTTACGCCCGACGAGTCCAACGGCGATCGAGGTGAAACCGATGCCGAGGGTGATGTTGTAGTAGCGCCCCTGCAGACCAAGCGCGTCGGCGGTGCCGCCGAGACCGGCGAGCAGACCACTGAGGAGCATCGCCAGCGCGATTGTTCTCCCCCAGGGGATGCCGGCGAACGCGGCCGCACCGGCGCTCAATCCGACCGTGCGGATCTTGTAGCCGAAGACGGTGCGATAGAGCAGGAACCAGATAATGACCACGGCCGCCAGCGCGATCAGGATGCCGCCATGGAGCCGGGTACCTTCGATGAGACGAGGCAATGTCGCGTTATCGACCGCAGGCTGCGTCGCCTGTAATGCGGGGTTGACGAGGGGCAGATTTTCCTGGCCGATGACGACCGTGCTGATGCGGTAGGCCAGATAGTTCAGCATGATGGTGGTAATCACCTCATGCGCTCCGGTTTGTGCCTTGAGGAACCCCGGGATGAACCCCCACATCCCACCGGCGATCATCCCTACCAGGACCGCCAGCGGGAGATGGACGAAGATCGGCAGACCGAGATCCCATGCCGCGGCCAGTCCGGCGCAGAGTCCGCCAACGACCATCTGGCCTTCGATGCCGATATTGAACATACCCGCGCGCGCGGCGACGGCGAAGGCAAGCCCGCCGAGGATCAGCGGCGTGGCCATCACCAGCGTCTCAGCCAGCTCACGCCGGCCACCGAACGCGCCCGCAAAGAGGGCCTGGAACGCGGGAACGGGATTGGCGCCAGAGAGGGCCAGCACGACCCCGCCCGCGAGCAGCGCGATGGCGACCGCGAGGAGCGAAGAAACGACCGTCGGCAATGCGCCGGTGATCCGCCGCCAGACGGAAGTGACCCCTCGTTCAGTCGGCAGCGGGAGCGTGCTCATCCAAACCCCGGCCCCCCATCAGCAGACCCAACTCCGTTCTCGTCACCGTGCCGCTGAGGAAGTTCCCGACGATGCGGCCCTCAGAGAGCACCAGGATGCGGTCGCTGACATCCATGACCTCGTCAAGATCAAATGAGATGAGGAGGACGCCGCGGCCCTTGTCACGCTCCGCGACGAGCTGTTTGTGGACGAACTCGATCGCTCCCACGTCGAGACCGCGGGTTGGCTGGACGGCGAGAAGGGCGTCTGGCTCGCGATGCAGCTCGCGGGCGATGATCAATTTTTGCTGGTTTCCTCCCGAGAGCGCCCCGGCCGGGGTGTCCGGGGTTGGAGCGCGAACATCGAAGGCTCGCATCAGCCGCTCCGTCAATGTACGGCTGCGAGGGTAGTCGATCCTGCCGCCGGAACTGAATGGCGCTTCCTCGGCATTCCCCAGGAGCACGTTCTCGGTGAGCGAAAAGGGGAGCACCAATCCGCGGCCATGACGGTCCTCCGGGATGTAGGAGAGTCCCAGACGGCGGCGCGGGTTGGGGCCGGTCGCGGTGACATCCTGGTCCTTCAACAGCACACGCCCCCGTTGCGGCCGGCGCAACCCGGAGAGGACCTCGATCAACTCGGCTTGTCCGTTACCCTCGACACCACAAATCCCAAGAATCTCGCCTCGGCGCAACTCCAGGTCCACCCCGTTGAGCGCGGCATGCCCCTGGCTTCCCTCGAGGTGGAGATCCTCGGCAACGAGTACGGGCTCTCCGGGGTGCGCCGGTGGGCGATCAACACGCAACGACACCGCGCGACCAACCATCATCTCGGCCAGTTGCGACGCGGTCGTCTCATCGGTTTGGCGTGTGCCGACCGTTCGCCCGCGGTGAATGACGGTGACGCGGTCGCTGATGGCGGCCACTTCACGCAGTTTGTGCGTAATGAAGATGATCGTGTCGCCACTCTCTCGTAGCCGGGTGAGCACGCCGTAGAGCTCATCGACCTCCTGCGGGGTCAGCAGTGCCGTTGGCTCGTCCAGGATCAACGTTTTCCCGCCTTGATAGAGCGCGCGCAGGATCTCCACTCGCTGCTGCATCCCGACCGGGAGGGCGCCGACCACCGCATGGGGATCAACATCGAAACCGTACTGGTCGGCGAGCTCGGCGACCCGCTTGCCGGCCGCCTCGCGGTCGAGCACGATCCCCGCTCCCTCGGACCCGAGAATCACGTTCTCGGTTACGGTGAAGCGAGGGATGAGCATGAAATGTTGGTGGACCATCGCCAGCCCGGCGAGCACGGCATCTCGCGCGCTCTCGAACCGCACCCGCTGACCGTTGACCCTGATCTCCCCTTCGTCCGGGTGGTAGAGCCCGAACAGGATGTTCATCAGGGTCGATTTGCCGGCGCCGTTCTCGCCCAGCAAGGCATGAATCTCGCCGCGACGAACGGCGAACTCGATGCCGTTGTTGGCGACGACCCCCGGGAACCGCTTAACGATCCCCCGCATCTCGACTGCTGGCGCGACGACGTTGCCGTCCTGAGCGGTCATGAACGCGGGTTCAGCATGCCCCCTCTCCCGTCGAGACGGGAGAGGGGGTGCAAGTGGATGCGGAAGAACCGCAGCGGGAACAAACGGTTACTCGAATCGCGAACTACGCAGAGGGCGTGGCAACCGCGTCGAGCGCAACCGGCTCGAAGGCGGCCAGTTCCTCCTCGTCCGCTGGCACCGTGATCGTGCCGTCGATGATCGCTTGCTCATAGGCGGCGACGATGTCGAGCACCTCCTGCGGCACCGATTCGTGCGGATGCCCAAGCCCGACGCCCTCTTCCGCCAGACCGAGCGACTTCTCGCCACCTTCGAACGTGCCTTCGGCGACCTGCTGCGCGGCCAGGAAGAGGGCGATGTCGACTCCCTTCTCTGAAACCCCGAGCTGGTGCTCCGCGCCGAGCTGGCTCTGATCCGTATCGGCGGCGATGACCCAATGCCCCTCGCCCCGCTCCTTGGCGGCTTCGAACGACCCGATGCCGGTCGCGCCTGCCACTGGGAAGGCAATGTCGACACCCTGGTTGTATTGAGCAAGGGTCAGCTCCTTGCCCAGCGCCGGGTCGCCGAAGGTGTCGGCGTAGGCAACAACAACTTCCACGTCGGGATTGACCGACTTCGCGCCCGCCTCGAAGCCGACCGCATAGCGCACGACCGGTGGGATCTTGATGCCGCCGACGACACCGAGCTGATTGCTCTCGGTCATCAGTCCGGCCAGGACGCCGCTGAGGAAGGCACCCTCCTGCTCGCGGAAGAGCACGCCCTGCACATTCGGCGCTTCGGAGACCGAGTCGATGAGGAGGAAGTTCTTGTCGGAATACTGATTGGCGACCTCGGTAACCGCCTCGGTGAGCAGGAACCCGACGCCGACCGTCAGATTGCTCTGCTCCGCCGCCTGGGTCAGGTTCGGGAGATATGACGCCGCGTCTCGGCTCTCGATCACCTCACCCTGGACGCCGAGCTCCTCGACGGCCCGGTCGAGTCCCCGCTTGGCGAGGTCATTGAAGTTCTGGTCGCCGAGCCCGAAGGTATCCGTCACCATGGTGACCACGATCGGATCCTGAGCGTGGACGGCGGATACCCGCGTCATCATGCCGGCAACCGGCGCCATAGCCATGGCGGCCAGCAACGGACGGCGCTTCATGCGAACCGACGCGATCCGCGAAGACATGGGCGATCCTCTCTTTCGCGAGATTGCTTCTTAGCCAACGCTCTACGCTCCATTTCGGGAGTCGCGGGCATGGTAGCAGTTACGCGGGCCTTCCGGACCGCATCGCGACTTGACGGATGAGAGATCGATTAGAGAAATCCCGGCAGTGTTGCTGGGTCGTACCATCCGGGCGGTTGATCGACGATCAGGCAAGCCGCGCGGAGGGCGCCTTCCGCATATGACTTCCGGCTGAAGGCACGATGGGAAAGGCGGAGCTCTTCGCCCTCGCCGGCGAGGATCACAGTGTGCTCACCAGGGTTGCCTCCCGATCTGATGGCATGGATGCCAATTTCCTCGGGCGCCCTGCGGCTCGCACCTTCACGACCATATTTCGCACGATCTGCAACTCCCCCGCCGCTGGCATCGGCGACGACCCGCGCCATCGCCAGGGCGGTTCCGGACGGCGCATCCGCTTTGTGCCAGTGGTGGGTCTCGACGATCTCGACGTCGTAACCCTCGAGGGCGCGCACGAGTGCAGGCAAGGCGGCGAGGGCTGCGTTCAGCCCAGGACTCATGTTGGCCGCGTGGAAGATCGGTATGCGCGCCGCAGCCGCGCGCAGGAATGCCATCTGGGCATCGTCAAGCCCAGTCGTGCCGCAGACCATCGGCACGCCAGCGGACGCGCATGCTACCGCGTGATCGACGGTCCCTTCTGGCGCTGAAAAATCGATCAATACATCGATCTCCGGCAACAGAGTCGCCACTTCCGCGAACAACCGGATGCCATCCGGCCCTGATTCCATGGTGCGTGCCTGGCGGCTAAGGCCGCCGATCAGCGCCATCCGCGGGTCGTCTGTCGCAAGGGAGGCAATCTCACGGCCCATCCTGCCCCGGATGCCGGCAATTCCAATCCGCAGCGTCGTCATGCCCGGATCAACCAGCAATCCCAGCCGCGGAAGACAATGAGTCTGCGCTCGACTGCTCGAGCCCAAGCGCCCGCAAGCCGCGGGTTTCGGATCGAAAATCCTTGCCCAGCGTAGCCGATGCGAGCGCGACCAGAGCATCGATCACGGGCGTCTCCACGCCGAGCTGGTCGCCCAGCAGCGCCCAGGTCGCCAATCCGAACGGGATGTCCTCGGTCAGCCATCGCGTCTCGACCTGCCCAGGAGCTCGTAGCGCGGTCAACATCCGGGAGCCGTTGATCGTCGACCAGAAGTCGCCCGCTGGACCGAAACCGGCACGGTGGAACGCTTCGGCGACCGGGGTCAGGTCCAGACCCAGCGCCGCCCCGAGCGCCAACCGCTCGCGGTCAACCGCCTCGATGACGTTGACCACAGACGGTGTGACACCTTCCTCGTAGAACCAGAACTCGCCGCGGCTGCGTTCGATGCGCCCGGCATTCATCAGCACACCGGGCGGATGCACGACCGGGTTTAGCGCCGAGAGACCGGCTTCCAGCGCACTGTGATAGGCAACCGCTCCCGGGAACAGCGCCCGCAAGACAGGCATCGCCTCGTCAGTCTGGGAAGCCGGCTCGACGCCGATTCCGAGCCCGGTGACCGTGCCCCAGATCACGGCCCGGTCCGGGCCGCTCTTGCGACAGACGTACGGCGCGGTATCGGACTCTGCGACGATCACGCCGTCGGTCCCCGCCTCGCGCAACGCGGTGGCGACTGCCAATGCGCCGAGATTCCCCGGCAGGAGCGCCAGGAGATGTCCGGGTTTCAGGTGTGGCAGAAGCTGCTCCAGAAACGGCGCGTGGGCATAGGACGGAACCGAGCAGACGAGCGTCTCGGACCAGGCAAGCGCCTCGGATGGATCGGTCGCCACCGCGGCCAGCTGCGCTGCCCCGGTCGCTCCGGCGCCATCGAGGTGAATCGTCAACGATCTCCGGATAGGCTCGATCGTCTGCGCGAAATCTGGATGCTCCCAGAGCAACACCTCGAACCCGGTCAGCGCCAGATTCGCCGCCATACTGAACGCGGTATTCCCTCCGCCAAGGACCGTTACTCGCTTTTCGGCCAAGACCATCCCCCACAGTCCGCCTCACATCCGGGAGGCAACGACCAGGAGCCATCCCTGAACTCCATCCGTCGGGAGTATCAGGGATGGCTCAGCAGGAAGAAACAGGCCGCGGGCGGCGATCCGCGTCTGCGTTTAGACCTGGAGCGCTTGCCCGTTCAGCCGTGACTCACCGCGCACTGACACCGGTTGCTTGAGGATGTCCAGAACCGGGCAATGATCGTTGACTGTCTCGACCAGACGGGCGATATCCTCTGGAGGAGCGGGACTGGAGATATCGACGGTAAAGGTGACGTCCTGGAAGCCTGCCGGGACATCCGCGACTCCGAAGAATCCGCGCAGGTCCAAGCGACCCTCGGCCGTCACGTCGACGCCATCGAGCGGGATGCCTAGCACCCGCGCGTACGTCGCATAGACGATTTCCTGACAGGTGCCAAGGGCGGCGAGGACCAGTTCGACCGGTGTGGGTCCACTGTCGGTACCACCGATCAATGGCGGTTCATCGACGTCGAGAGCGAACTCACGGATTTGCACCTTGGTGCGGTACTCGTCGACGAGGGACGTGTTCGCCGAAAACGTCACCATAGGTGGCTCGGGCGCATTACCGAGATCCGTCCGCACCTGTTCGATCACTGTGCCAAGCCGGTCGACCTGCTGCGTGACCACCGTCGCATCTCCTTTAGCGACACCGGCAACAGAGTCGTCCCCACGACGCCTCCTCCTACCGGAGGCGCTATTCTAGAGTTATTGATCAAGAAATACAATACGGGTGCGCGGCGGAAGGCAGAGACGAGTTCGCTTAGGCGGCCGTGTCAGGTCCTGTCATCGTCAATCTGCAGCCGCTGCCTTCCCCCTTGGCTGGCGCAGAACGTAGCCAACGCCACGCACGGTCTGGATGAGGCGCGGCTCGCCGCCCTCTTCCAGCGCCTTGCGCACTGTTGAGACGGTCACCGCCAGAACATTCGACTCGCCTCGGAACTGTCCACCCCAGACCCGCTGGATGATCGTGTCGTATGACATGACCTGATTCGGATGCTCCATCAGGGCCGCCAGCAGGTCGAACTGCTTGGCGGTCAGTATCACCTCCCGATCGCCGCGGTAGACGGTGCGCGCACCAGGATCGAGCGTGAGGTCCTCGAAGGTGATGATCTCCCGCTGCTTCGACCTCACTTCAGGAGCCCGCGAGCGGCGCAGCAGCGAGCGCACCCGAGCCATCAGTTCCGTGATCGCGAAGGGCTTCGGCACGTAATCATCGGCCCCGGCATCCAATCCACTCACCCGGTCCGGGACGGCGTCGAGGGCAGTCAGCATCAGGATCGGCACCGGCGGTTGCTCGTA
>JAICRA010000309.1 GCA_025937615.1 Thermomicrobiales bacterium
ACGCCAACGTACCAGATCTGCTCGACTGAGCGCTCTCTTCTAGCCGGCGATCATCAAGAGCGGCGAGCAAATGCTCGCCGCTGCTCTTTCTGTCCTGATTACTTCGCTCAGCCGCCGATCTGAGACATACCGCGCACGGTCTCTCTCTCGCCTTCCGCCAGACCGTGTCCCCACGGCTTTCGCCAGATCGCGGCGCGAATTGCCCGCTCCAGGGTTTCGTCGTCGGCTCCGGCGCGCATTACATCTCGCAGGTCGCCCTCGTCCGGACGCAGCAGACACAGCCGCAGTTTGCCGTCCGCGGTCAACCGCACGCGGTTGCATGCGGCGCAGAACGGCTCAGACACCGGAGAGATGAACCCGATCGTCCCCGCCGCTCCCGGGATCTTCCAGAGACGGGCCGGATCAGCGGCGTCGGTTTCAACCGGTTCTAGCCGTCCGAAGCGGGCCTCCAGTCTCGCCTGCGTCTCTTCCGAGCTGACCAGCGCTTCGTCGTGGACATCGCCGACGCCCTCGAGCGGCATGATCTCCAGAAACCGCACCTGCCATGGACGGTCGAGGGTGAGCGCCGCCATGTCTCCGACTTCGAAGTCATTCTGGTCCTTGACGACGACGGTATTGAGCTTGATCGGCCGCAGACCGGCGGCGTCCGCCGCTTCGATCCCCTGCCAGACGAGATCGAGCCGGCCACCACGGGTCATCACTTTGAACCGGTCGGGGTCGAGGGTGTCGATCGAGACGTTGACTCGATCGAGTCCCGCGTCTGCCAGGTCCTCGGCCAATCGCCCCAAAAGCAGCGCGTTGGTGGTCATCGACACTTCAGTAATGCCCGGGAACGACTTGATGCCCCGCACGAGATCAACCAGACCGCGACGGATCGTAGGCTCGCCGCCGGTCAGGCGGACTTTGGTGACACCGACGCGCGCGAATAGCCCGATCAGGCGTAAGAGTTCGTCGTCGGTGAGGTGCTCCTCTTTGGGCTGGAACTTCATCCCCAGCGCCGGCATGCAGTAGACGCAGCGGAAGTTACAGCGGTCGGTCAGCGAAATGCGCAGGTAGGTCATGGCGCGGCCAAATGCATCTCTGGCCACACCCGTGACCGGTGCGATCGCCTCGCCAACGGGGAAAAGCCGGATAGGGCTGATCGAGGTGCTTGCCGCCACCATCCGTACTCTCCACTGGCTCTCCGGCGGACCATCCACCGGACTATTCAATGATTGACTAATCCCGCTGCCAAGGGTAGCACTGGGGTCTTCCGAGGTCAATTGGGTGGACGCGCGACCACTGTGTTCGCTACCGATTGCACGATTTCGCGCCGCGGGCGACTATCTCCCAGTGACGGCTTTGAGCCCGAGATCCAACGGCGCATAGTTAGGGTGAGCTTGATTACCCGTGACGGAAGGAACGTGGTTGGAAACTACCGCATTCGAGGAGCATGCCATCGACATCGAGCGCCCGCTGACCCCGAAGGCGCGGGCCCTCCTCCATGAATGGGTAGAAAGTGAAAGCCTACGCAAACACTGCGAGGCGGTTTCAGCGTGCCTCCGCTACGTGGCGCGACGTGACGGCGAGGACGAGGATCTCTGGGGCGCCGTTGGCCTCCTCCACGATATGGATTTCGAGAAGCACCCCAATCTGGAGCTGGCGCCGGATGGCCATCCCTTCGTGGGGGTCGCCCATCTCCGTGATAGCGGGTGGGGACAAACCGTCTGCCGCGCGATCCTCAGTCATGCCGACTACAGCGGCATCGAGCCGGAATCCGCGTTGGAGAAGACATTGTCCGCCGTCGATGAATTGAGCGGATTCGTCATCGCCGTCGCCCTGGTCCGGCCGGACAAGAGCATCCACAAAGTCGAAGTCAAATCGGTGCTCAAGAAGATGAAGGACAAGGCCTTCGCCGCCAAAGTCAGCCGCGAGGAGATCGTTCGCGGCGCGGAGCGCCTGGGAGTCCCGCTTGAGGAGCTGATCGCGGAAGTCATTGCCGCGTTGCGCGCCGAATCGGATCGCCTCGGCGTGAGCGGGACGCCCGGCACCAGCTGAGCAAGAAAGGTCCGCAATTAGCGGTGCGTGCCGAGTTGCATGCGCAGCAGCCTGGCGACGCTCGCTGCTACCCGCTCAGGAGGGATATCGCCGCTATCGACGCGCGCTGCCAGATGATCTACCAGCGCTTCCGGCTCGGCATTCGTGACGACGAAGAGCAGGAGATCATTCCCGGCCGCGACGGCCAGGTCGACGATCTCGAACGAGGTCCAGGCCGCCAGCGCGCCCATGCCGAGATCGTCGGTGACGACGACGCCGGTGAACCCGAGATCCTGCCGCAGCACGCGAACGGACTTTGGCGAAAGCGACGCGGGCAACTCGTCCCAGCT
>JAICRA010000083.1 GCA_025937615.1 Thermomicrobiales bacterium
TCAGGTCGAACGGAGCCAATCGACATATTCGGACCGGCGGGTACTGCCGAGGTCCTGCGGGCGCTCCGCGTGATCGCCCCGGTATTGCCCTATGAGGTTTGCGTGACGGAATTGCTCGGTGGCGAACGTATTTCGCTACCTGGATCACTGATCGGTTCCTGCGAACCGGGGGATCACGCACTGCCTGTACTCGCCTATCGAGTTGATCTCAGTCGGGGCAGGGCTTTCTTACCAGACCGGGCACGCAAGCTCGGTGTTCCGATTGGGCTGTGGAGCCAGCTGCAGGACGGCGACCCCGTGACTTGGGCGCGGGGTCATGCGATTGCTGAGGAGGTGCTCGGGCCCCCTCGTCCTGGGCTTGCCGTCGCATATGTCACGGATACTCGACCGGTACCGAGTTTGCCGCGGTTTCTGCAGAGAGTCGATCTTCTGGTCTGCGAAGGTACGTACGGCAGCGACGAAGACCTTCCCAAAGCCGTGCGCAACCGGCACATGACATTCCGCGAGGCGGCAGCGCTGGCCCGGGACGCGGACGCCAAATGCCTCTGGATCACGCACTTCAGCCCGGCATTAGAAGATCCAAACGCATTTGCGGCGAATGCCAAGAGTGTTTTTTCCCAGGCACAGATTGGGCTCGATGGGTTGAAGACCAAGCTGGCGTTTCCGGACGAGTAAGCCGTTACTCGATGTTCTGGCGTTCGCGACCTGCAAGAACTTGAGTGCGCTGGTAGGCGGCATAGACAGCCCGCGACAAGACTGTGCGCAGACCGCCTTTCTCCATCTGGTAGATCGCCTCCGCCGAGGTACCACCCGGCGAGGTCACCATATTGCGTAGCTCCGCCATGTGCTTGCCGGAGTCCCGCGCAAAGGCCACCGAACCTGAAACGGTCTGCAAGACGATTTGCTCGGCGATCCGGCGCGGGAATCCCATGTGCACGCCGGCGTCGATCAACGCCTCCATCATGAGAAAGACGTACGTCGGACCCGTTCCCGAGAGGGCCGTGGCCATGTCGACATATTTTTCCTCATCGACCCACAGTTCCTCACCGAGCGCGCCGAGCACAGCCTGCACCCGCGATCGTTGCTTGTCGGTGACGCCAGGTGTGGTACTCCAGACGCTCATCGCCTGACCGACCTGGGCCGGGGTGTTCGGCATGACCCGTGCAATCGCCTGATGTCCGAGACCATGGAGCAAGACATCGATCGGCGCCCCGGCGATTACCGAGACGACCACCTGCTCGGGTGAGAGCGACCCGGATAGCTGTCGCATTACTGCTTGCAGGACTTGTGGCTTGATCGTGAGGACGACCAGGTCCGCGCCTTGAGCGGCCCCGATATTGCTTTCTGTGGTGAGGATGCCGAATCGCTCTTCGAGCCTCTGGCGCCGATCTTCGCGGGGATGACTTGCGATTACGTGGTCCGGAGGAATCAGATCCTTCTTGAGGAGCCCGACGATCATCGATTCGGCCATCACGCCGGCGCCGACAAAGGCGATGCGCACGTCACCGAGGGGATTCGCGTAGCTGAGCGCGCCGTCCTGTCCCGTCTCGGCAATATCGGCCACGTGATTCCTCCATTGGTCGCCCTGTGCCACCATTGTACCGAGTACTCGCAGCGGGTTCGCGCTGTCGCCGGCCATGAAATTTACGCAGAAGAAAGCGAGTTACTGTGCCCAATCGCCTGGCTGCCGAAACCAGTCCGTACCTGCTCCAGCATGCGGAGAATCCCGTCGACTGGTACCCGTGGGGAGACGAGGCCCTGACCAAAGCTCGCTTAGAGGACAAGCCAATCTTGGTCAGCGTCGGCTACTCCGCCTGCCACTGGTGCCATGTCATGGAGCACGAGTCGTTCGAGAACGAAGAGATCGCGGCGACGATGAATGACCTCTTCGTCAACATCAAGGTCGACCGGGAGGAGCGCCCGGATCTCGACTCGCTCTACATGTCCGCTGTGCAATCGATGACAGGGCACGGCGGCTGGCCGCTCAACGTGTTCCTGACACCGGATGGCACTCCCTTTTACGGCGGAACCTATTTCCCTCCTGAGGACCGCATGGGGATGCCTGGATTTCCAAAGGTCCTGGAAGCGGTCGCCAGTGCATTCAAGGAGCGACGGGAGGAGGTCGAGGAGAACGCGCAGCAGATCCGTAGCCTTCTACAGCGAGCGACGAAAGAGCTGCCAAAGCCCGATGACCTCACCCCGGAGCTCCTCGCGGAGGCATCCGAGCAGCTCGCCCACTCATTCGATGCCCGCAATGGTGGATTCGGGGGAGCACCCAAGTTTCCGCAGCCAGCCGCGATCGAATTCTTGCTGCGGCACGATAAGCGCGGCGGCCAGCGAGAAGCGATCATGGTGCAGCGGACGCTCGACCGCATGGCCAGCGGCGGTATCTATGACCAGATCGGCGGTGGCTTTCACCGCTACGCTGTCGACGCGATCTGGCTCGTACCGCACTTCGAGAAGATGCTCTATGACAACGCGCAACTCGCCTCCGTCTACCTTGCGGGGTTTCAAGCGTACGGTGACGAGCGTTACCGGCAGGTCGCCGAGGAGACACTCGACTTCGTTGCGCGCGAGCTAACCGATCCAGATGGTGGATTCTATGCCACGCTGGACGCCGATACCGCGGGACACGAAGGCCTCTTTTACACCTGGACGACCGAAGAATTGGACGAGGCGCTCGGCGAGGAAGACACCGCGATCGCCAAGCGATGGTTCAATGTCGAACCCGCCGGCAATTTCGAAGGGCGTACGGTACTGGCCACACCGCGCACGGCCGCCGATATAGCCGACCGGCTCGGGGTCAGCGAAGCGGCGCTGATGGAATCGCTCGTTCGCGTCAAGCAGCGTTTGCTGGAAGTACGGGAGCAGAGAGAACGCCCGGGTCGGGATGAGAAAGTCATAACGGCCTGGAACGGGCTCATGTTGAGAGCGTTCGCCGAGGGTTCGCGAATTCTCCATCGGGACGATTTTCGCGGTGTGGCAGAAAGGAATGCCGAATTTGTTCTCGAGCACTTGCAACGAGACGGCCGCCTCCTTCGCAGTTGGAAGAACAGCGACGCTCGCATTGGTGGCTTCCTCGAGGACTACGCCTTCTTCATTGACGGTCTGCTCGCACTCTATCGGGCGACGCTTGACGTCCGCTGGCTGGATGAGGCGATGCGGCTCGCGGAGGTGATGGTGGCGGAGTTTGCCGATCCGGCCGGAGTAGGCTTCTTCGACACAAGCGCGAGCCACGAGACCCCCGTCGCGCGTCCGCGGGATCTCCACGACGGCGCGACGCCCTCCGGCAATTCAGTGGCGGCGGAGGTGCTATTACGGCTGGGAGCCCTGACCGCCAATGAGGACTATTCTGCTCGTGCCAGCGAGTTGCTGCGGACGATGGCGAGCACGATGCGCGAGCACCCACTCGCCGCTGGTCGTTATCTCAGTGCAGTCGACTTCTATCTGGGACCGGTGAAGGAAGTCGCGCTGGCAGGAGACCGCGATAGCCCGGACCTGCAAGCATTGCTGAATGCACTGTACGACGAATTTGAACCGAATGTCATCGTGGGCTATGTCGATCAGGATCGAGGCGACCTGACAGACCGGTTGCCGTTCCTTCAAGATCGACCACCTCGCGACGGACGCGCCACGGCCTACGTCTGCGAGCACTTTGCCTGCCTGCCGCCAGTGCACGATCCCGAAGGGCTGCTCCGGCAACTGAACGAGGGAACCGGGATCAGCTGGAGAGATTTCTGAGCATGCCCGATTTATTTCTCGAACTTCGAGATGAGTCGGGCGGCGGAGAGCAGACTCCAGCCCCCTTACCAGAAGACGACGCGCTCGAGCTCTTGCGCAACGCGGAGTTCAGCGCGTCGCGTCTGATTCCCTGGGGATCGAACTACTCGTTCGCGGTGGCACTCGAGGCTGCCGACGGCCGCAGTCAGCTCGCAATTTACAAACCTCGCGCAGGTGAGGCCCCGCTCTATGACTTTCCCGAGGGTACGCTCTATCTACGAGAGTTGGCGGCTTATCTCTTTAGCCGATGGGCTGGGTGGAACCTCGTTCCGCCAACTGTTATTCGTGACGGTCCGCACGGCGTCGGCAGCGTTCAACTCTACGTTCAACCGGAAGGCGATCGTCAAGACCGCCATGACTTCTGGAGCAGCCGCAACCCGGCCGTTGAACGAATGGTCCTCTTCGATCACATCGCCAACAACGCGGATCGGAAGATCAGCCACTGCCTGCGAGACGCGACCGGCAAAGTGTGGGGCATTGATCACGGGCTGACGTTCAATCGCGAGCCAAAATTGCGAACTGTGCTGTGGCAATTCGTGGGCGAACCGATCTCTCCGCCATTGCGACGAGAGCTGATGGATTTGCAGGGCCGCAGCCAGGAGTTGCGCGAGACGTTAGAAGACGTGATCGATCGTAGAGAGATCGAGGCTCTCCTGGAACGGATCTCCAGGTTCGCAATTCACGGGTGTTACCCGGCGCTCAACCCGAGACGGAACGTTCCGTACGGCTGGTGGTGAAGCGCGGGCTCAATGTCTGACGGCTATGGTCAACTCGGGTAGCTCGCGGCGGCCGCGTTCGTAGTCCTCGACCCGCTGGCGGAACATCCACCAGACTAACGCTGACGCGGGCGCCGAGGTGAGTACAAAGCCGGTCCAGACCCAACCCATACCGGCGTCGAACCAGCGCACGCCAATCCAGGCCAGGAGAACGGAAAGCCACATCGTCGATGCGCCGACGATGAGCGGCGTGCGCGTGTCGCCACTCCCTCGTAGGCTCCCGCTGCTGACGAACCAAATAGCCCAGAACGGCAGGGCGAAGCTGAGCGCGCGTAGCGCGCTAACACCGGACGAAATCACTTCCGGATCGGACGAGAAGATCCGCATGAGCTGCTCACTGAAGATGAACACCAGCACGCCCCCGACGCCAAGCCAGATAAGAGCCCATTGCAGTGAGATGCTCCACGCCTTTCGCGCGTCGGACGGAAGACGCGCGCCGATGCTCTGACCGACGAGGGCGGTTGCGGTGACCGAGAACGCAATTCCAGGCAGAAACGCCGTCGAAAGCGCGGTAAAGGCAATCTGCTGGGCGGCGAGAGCGGGTGTCCCGATGAGAGCCACGACCGCGAGCAGGACCATGAACGCACCGGACGACAGCATCTGCTCGACCGCCGCCGGGATACCAAGTGCGAAGAGTTGGCGCCCGGTTGTCACGTAGGGACGCCAGCCCCAGGCACCATGCAACGAGATCGCCTTATTCCCGCGGGCCATCGCAAGCAGCATGTAGGCTGCGCCGAACCCACGACCGGCCGCGGCACCGAAGGCGCTCCCGGCGACACCGAGCGCTGGGAAACCAAAGTTCCCGAATATCAGCGTGTAGGCGACCGCGATGTTGATGATGTTGGCCAGCACCGCTGCCGCGAGCGGAGTACGGCTGTCGCCTGCACCACGGAGCACGGCTCCGCAGACGAAGGAGAGGAACAGTGCAACGCTGGTGGCAGCCGTTATCTCCAAATAGGTCGTCGCAGCCTCGGCAACGTCCGGCTCGGTGCCGAAGAGCCCGATGATCGACTCTGCGGCGAGATAGACACCGATTGAAACCGGGATTGCCAGAATCAAACCCCAAACGATGGCCTGCCGTGCGAGCTGGTTCGCGCGTCGCTGATCACCGCTGCCGATGGCTTGCGAAACGAGAACTGTCGCGCCGACATTGATCGCCGACAGAATCGAGATGATGAAGAAGACGATCTCGAAACCGGTTCCCACCCCAGCAACGGCGGCGGCACCCAGCCGCGCAACCATGAAGGTGTCGACAGCGCCGACCAGCGTCTGCAGCAGGTTTTCACCGATGATCGGCGTCGCCAGCGAGAGCACTCGCCGCTGCGTCATGGGTTTCGGTGGAGCGGATGCGGGTAGGGGCGTGAATTCTGGGATGAGCTCTGGCGCCGCCGGTGCCTCGACAGCCTCGAGCGCTTCGTCGATTGTTGTATCCACTCTCCCCCCCGACGCCAGAGCAGGACCGCTCAGGCCCGACGGAGGATACCCGAGGCGAATCCGGGGCGCACGACGCTTTGCTGGATCGCAGGGCAGCCGGACAACGAGTGTGCGCGAAATGTGAAGGATATTCGGGTGCTGGTGCGGTACTCTGGGGAGCAATCAATGCTGCACGGCGGCTCGAAGAAGCGGACGCTGGAAATTCGGGGGTCGCAATGAACGGACGCGATAGCGTGAGTGGAACGCAGGGCGGGCGCTTCCAGTGGGGAAGTTTTGGTTTCTTTGCGGGTGTTCTTCTCGGTGTCCTGCTGGGATGGTTCTTCGCTGGGTTCGTGGGCGCATTCATTCGCGTCGCGATGGTAGCCCTGATCATCGTCCCCGTCGTTATTGCTTACCTGGGCTGGCGTAGATACATCGCACCGTGGCTGCGGCCACCGGCGGAGCGCCACTACGTTGGTCCTGCTAACGCGATTGAGACCCGTGCCGTCGTGCGTGGCGGGGTGCCGGATCCGCGGACGCGGTGATCCTCGGATCGCGTGATCTCCTGATCGTCGGCGAGCTCGCCACAGTTACATTCCTCATCGGACTCTTAATTGGCTTCGTGGGTGCTGGCGGCGCCGGGGCTGCAGTCGCGATCTTGACGACGGGGTTTGGCCTGCCGGCTCACACGGCGATCGGCACCGCAATCGCGGCCATGTTTTTCGTCACCGTCTCAGGAGCCATTTCGCACCTGCGAGAGGGGAACGTCGCGCAGCGCCTTGGTCTCGTTGTCGGGCTTGCAGGTGCGCTCGGTGCAGTTCTCGGGGCCGACA
>JAICRA010000068.1 GCA_025937615.1 Thermomicrobiales bacterium
ACATCGCGGGCATCCGCGCCGCCCATCCTGTCCGTCAGGGTCTCGATTTGCAAGGAGGTCTGCAGGTCGTCTTACAGGCACGGCCAGTGGCGGGCCAGACGCTTGACAGCGGCACGCTCGAAGGCACCCGACAGACGCTCGAGCGTCGCGTCAATGGTCTCGGCGTCAGCGAGCCGCTCATCCAGACGCGCGGCAGCGACCAGATCATTGTCGAGCTCCCTGGCGTCGACGATCCTGAAGAAGCGACTCGAATTCTGCAAGAGACCGCGCTGCTGGAGATCATCGACCCGTTGGGGCAGTACCTCCCGCCTGGAACCCTGGTTGACACGACGCTCGGACCCGCGGACGACGCCCTTGGCGCCGAGGCTGCCCGTTCCGAGGCGACTCCAGCCTCCCCGGAGGCTGCGACCCCTGTCGCGACGCCAGTCGCCGCTACCCCAGTCCCCACCGCTCGCACTCCAACCGGGCCGGTCTACGAAACGATCATCAGCGGTGCCGAGCTCAAGAGCGCGTACGTGACGACCGGCAACACCGGTATGAACCAGGTAGTCGGTTTCGAACTGCAGGGCGACGCCGCGGGTCGATTTTTCCAGTACACCAGCAGTCATCTCGGTCAACCCATGTCGATCGTCATCGACAAGCAAGTCATCTCATCGCCCACGATCAACGGCGCGATCTCAACGCAGGGAATCATCGAAGGTGTACCGCCGACGGAGGTCGACGATCTCGTCATCCAGCTCAAGGCAGGCGCTCTGGGCGTTCCCCTGGATGTTGTCCAGAGCCGGACCGTCGGGCCAACGCTCGGGCAAGACTCCATCGAGAAGAGCATCGTGGCCGGGGTGATTGGCCTGGGCATTGTTGCACTCTTCATGATCCTTTATTACCGCGTGCCGGGACTCGTCTCGGTGATTGCGCTGCTGATCTACACCGCAGTCGTCTTTGCCATTTTCAAGCTTGTTCCCGTGACGCTCACACTCGCCGGCATCGCGGGGTTCATCCTCTCCATTGGTATGGCCGTCGACGCCAACGTGCTGATCTTCGCTCGCATCAAGGAAGAGCTTCACCTGGGACGATCGCTCACCCAAGCAGTCGAGTCCGGATTCGCGCATGCCTGGCCGTCGATCCGCGACTCCAACATCACCACCATGATCACCACGTTCATCCTCTACCTGTTCGGCAACTACACCGGAACGTCGATCATCACGGGATTTGCGTTAACCCTCTTCATCGGCGTTGTCATCAGCATGTTCACCGCGATCACCGTGACCAGAACGCTGCTACGGGTACTCGTCGCACTCGGCCTTTCGGACACACGCTGGTGGTTTGGGGCCAACATGCCTGAGCCCTCCACTCCGGCTGTGGCGACTCAATAGCCATCCTGCGTGTACAAGGAGACTCTTGAGATATGACCCGACTGGCGAGCAAGCGAAAGCTGTGGTTCACCATCTCGCTCCTGGTCATTATTCCCGGTCTTATCTCATTGATATTCTCTGGACTCAAGCTCGGCATCGATTTCACCGGTGGCACGCTGTGGGAGGTGCGCTTTGCGCAACCGGCCACCGCGCTCGAGATTGAGACGGCGCTGCGTGAGGCTGGGGTGGAAACCGCCATCGTGCAGCGTTCGGGACCGGCCAATGACGAGACGTTCCTGATCCGCATGCCGGAGGTCACGGAAGGTTCCGCGCGGAAAGCCGAACTCGTGCAAGCGCTCGAAACGTCGGTCGGTCCGTTCACCGAGCGCGAATACGCCACCGTCGGCGGCGCACTCTCGACCCAAATTCGGAATCGGGCCATCTTAGCCGTGGCACTCGCCTCGATCGGCATCCTCCTCTACATGGCCTATGCCTTCCGCAACACCCGGAGACCTCTTCTCTACGGGAGTTCCGCACTGGTGGCGATGCTGCACGACGTGCTGGTCGTTCTGGGCATTTTTTCGATTCTTGGTTTGCTCTTCAACGTCCAAATCGATGCGCTCTTTATCACCGCATTGCTGACGGTGATCGGGTTTAGTGTCCACGACACAATTGTCGTCTTCGACCGCATTCGTGAGAATCTCGCGAAGCATCCGGATGAATCGTTCGAGTCAATCGTCGACTACTCGCTCGCGCAAACAGTCGTCCGTTCGCTGAACACGTCCTTGACCGTGATATTCACGCTCTTGGCGCTGGTCCTTTTTGGCGGCGGCTCGACACGCATGTTTGTCTTGGCGCTACTCATCGGGATCATCAGCGGTACGTATTCGTCGATCTTCAATGCGAGCCAATTGCTCGTCGCCTGGGAGAACGGTGAGATCCAGCGCTTGTTCCGGAGGTTCACCGGCGCCAGAGCGGACCCAGCATTGCCCGCTGCATGAGTCGCGCAGCTAGAGACTTCGGCACATTTGGAGCGTGGTAGACTCGGCACTCGCGTGTGTCTTGATGGTGCGGTCTCGGCCCGCGGTGGGCGAGCGACGGCCGCCGGTGCGCGCCGACCGCGGTTATTCCGGGGACGTCTGGAAAAATTGTGCCTCGCAGGGGAGCCCAGCGAGACGGGAAGGTGCTCCCTCGCCATCGTGTGGCGGGAGGGCTAGAGGAGGGGGTCTTGGAAGCTCGGGAGCTCTATTCGCTGCCGGTGCTCATCTGCGGCGTGGCGGCCATCATTTTCTCGGCCTGGCTCGCCAGGGACATCCTCTCTCGGGACTCCGGCACCCCCGCGATGCAGGACATCGCCAACCGCATCTACATCGGCGCGGTGGCGTTCCTGCGACGGCAATACTCGACCATCGCCATGCTGGCGATCCTGGTTGCCGTCATCATTGGTCTCGTCGTCGGCATCTTCGAGACCGATCACAAGGTCGAGCGCGGGGTCATCACCTCGCTGGCGTTCCTCTTCGGCGCCCTCCTCTCCGGCATCTCCGGCTACATCGGCATGTACATCGCCGTGCGTTCCAACAGCCGCACTGCCTCAGCGGCCCGGCGCAGCCTGGGTGAGGCACTCACCGTCGCCTTGCGCGGCGGCGCCGTCTCCGGTTTCCTCGTCGTCGCCCTCGGCCTGCTCGGTGTGCTCATCGTCTATTGGGTCGTCTATCCGTTCGTCCAGGGAGTATTGCCGCCCGAGGCCGAAACGCCGTTCTGGATCGTCGGCTTCGCGTTTGGTGCATCGTTCGTCGCCCTCTTCGCCCAACTCGGCGGTGGCATCTACACAAAGGCCGCCGACGTCGGCGCGGATCTAGTGGGCAAGGTCGAAGCCGGCATCCCGGAGGACGATCCCCGTAACCCGGCGGTTATCGCCGACCTTGTGGGCGACAACGTCGGCGACTGCGCCGGCCGCGGCGCCGACATCTTCGAATCGTCCGTCGCGGAGATCATCGGCGCCATGATCCTCGGCGCCACCCTCTACACCGCTGTCATCGGCACCGGCAATACCCAGGCGCTCAGCTACGTCTTCTTCCCGCTCGTCCTCGGCGCTCTCGGGGCCATCGCCTCGATGGTCGGCATCCTCTCCGTGCGCCCGTCCACCACCCCTGCCGACCCGATGGACGAGCTGAACAAGGGCTTCTATGTCACGGCGGCGCTCGCCATCGTCGGCCTCGCGATCGCGACCTTCTGGATGCTGCCGTTCGGCCGCGTCGAGTACCTCGTCTGCGGGCTGATCGGCATCGCTACCTCGTTCGTCTTCGTCTGGATCACCCAGTACTACACCAGCGGCCGTTACCGCCCGGTCAAGGAGATCATGGAGGCGTCCCGCACCGGCCCGGCGACGAACATCATCTCTGGCATCTCCGTCGGCTTCGAGACCACCGGCGCCGCCGCCATCGTCATCGCCATCGCCCTCCTATCCTCCTACTTCATGGGCGATCGCGTGCAGGGCGCCTTCCCCGAGGACACTGGCTTCTTCCGCTCCGCCGGCATCTACGGCACCGCCGTGGCTACGATGGGCATGCTCATGTCCGCCGCCTACATCCTGGCCATGGACACCTTCGGACCGATCACTGACAACGCTGGCGGTATTGTCGAGATGAGCGACCAGCCGGACACTGTCCGTGACACCACAGACGCGCTGGACTCGGCCGGCAACACCACTAAGGCCCTTACCAAGGGCTATGCGATCGGCACTGCGGCCCTGGCAGCTTTCCTCCTCTTCTCCGCCTACCTGCAGGAGGTTGCCCGCTTCGGTGGCGAGTCTATGCAAGCTCAGGTCGTCGACCTGGCCAATCCCCGCGTCTTCGTGGGCGGCTTGATCGGCGCCGCCCTCGTTTTCGTTTTCGCTTCGCTGGCCATGCGCGCGGTCGGCCGCGCCGCTTCCGCCATGATCGAAGAGGTCCGCCGTCAGTTTCGCAACGACCCGGGCATTATGGCCGGCACCTCGACGCCCAACTACACCTCCTGCGTCGACATCGCCGTGCGCGCGTCGCTGCGCGAGATGATCGCGCCGGGTCTGCTCGCCGTGGCCGTGCCGATCCTGGTGGGTCTGTTGCTGCGCTGGGAAGGCGCGGCCGGCATGCTGATGATCGGCACCATCGCCGGCATCCTGGTCGCCAACGTCCTTAACAACGGCGGTGGCGCCTGGGACAACGCCAAGAAGATGATCGAAGCCGGATTGTTGCAAGACAGCGCTGGCAACGTGCTCGGCAAGGGGACGGACGTCCACGCCGCCTCCGTGGTCGGCGACACCGTCGGCGACCCCTGGAAAGACACCGCCGGCCCTTCCATCCACGTCCTTATCAAGCTGATGGCGACGATCACGCTGGTGATGGCGCCGCTGTTCATCTAGCTCGAGTCGGGAGTCGTGAGTCGGGATTCGTGGGTCCACAAGCGAGACGCAAGTCGGACAATGAGGCGGCTCTTCACGGCGACGAGACGAACGCCATATCTCGAGACTCCCGAACTCCGAATCACTGCTCTCACATCGCGGTCATAGGCGGCGGTATCACCGGGATGACCGCTGCCTTGCGCCTTGCGCAGCAGGGGCACCGGGTCACGCTCTGGGAGCGTGGAGAGCGGCTCGGCGGACAAGCCAATGCCTTCCCGGTGGAGGGCACGGCAATTGAGCGCTTTTACCATCATCTCTTCCAGAGCGACCGTGAGATCGTCTCGCTTGCGGAGGAGATCGGCATCGGCGACCGCCTGCTCTGGCTGCCCTCGAATGTCGGCTACTTCGCCGACGGGCGCATCTGGCCCCTGAATGGCGCTCTCGATCTGCTGCGCCTTGGGTTTCTGCCGATCCACGATCGCATCCGCGTCGGGTTGGTCACGGCGTACCTCCAGCGTGTCCGCGACTGGAAGCGCTTTGAAACGGTCACCGCCGCGTCATGGCTACGTCGAGCGCTCGGATCGCGTGCCTACGACCGCACGTTCGGCGCGCAGCTCCGGGCGAAGTTCGGACGCTATCACGATCAGGTCGCCATGGTCTGGTTCTGGGGCAAAATCTGGTTGCGGACGACCTCTCGACGTTCGCCTCTCGAGGGCGAGCGCCTCGGCTACTTTCAGGGCAGCTTCAACGTCCTGATCGACGCGCTGGCATGCGCCGCTCGCGCTGCGGGAGCCGAGCTGGTCACCGGTGATGGACCGACCGAGCTGAGACCACGTGATGGCGGATGGGATGTCGTTCTCGACAGCGGCGAGATCCCCGTTGACGCCGTAGTCGTCACCACCCCATCGCCCGTGCTTGCGCGGCTGGTTCCCAATCTCCCCGATCGATACCGAGAGAAACTTGGCGGGCTCGAGTACGAGGCTGCCGTCGTTGCCCTGCTTCAATTGAGCCGTCCCCTCTCCGACATCTACTGGCTCAATGTCGCGGACGACGATCTGCCATTTACCGGGGTCATCGAGCACACCAACTTCATCTCACCGGATGAGTACGGTGGGAAACGGTTCGTCTACCTCTCGAAGTACCTGGAGCCGGATCATCCGTACTTTTCGATGCCGGACGATCAACTGATCGACGCGTACCTACCATTCCTGCAACGGATCAATCCCGATTTCAGCCGTTCCTGGATCGAACGAGCCTGGGTCTTTCGCGAACGATCGGCCCAGCCGATCATTCCCCTCAACTACAGCCAGCGAATTCCAGACCATCGCACCGGGCTGCCGGGACTCTACCTGGCCAACACGACTCAGATTTACCCGGAGGATCGTGGCACGAACTACAGCGTCCGCCTCGGGAACCAGATTGCCGAGCTCGTCTCCGAAGATCTGTCTCGCGCACCCGTCCGAGACTGACGGCGGTCCGACGATGACCCCGGCGCGAATCCCGCGTCTCGAACTCGAAGACATCGTCTCGACCTACGAGGAGGGAGGCAAACGTCTCGTCGCCCTCGACGGTCTGAGCCTGACAGTCGGCAACGCGGAATTCGTGGCGCTGGTCGGCCCTTCGGGATCGGGTAAGAGCACCCTGCTCGATATCGTCGCCGGGCTCATCACGCAGGACAGCGGCACTGTTCGCCTCGACGGTGAGCCGACGACTTCGACGCAACGTCTCGGCCAATCAGCCTACATGCAGCAGCGAGATTTGCTGCTACCCTGGCGAACCACCACCGGCAACGCCGCGTTGGGGCTCGAGGCTTCCGGGTTGTCCCGCGCCGTGGCCGAGCAAATGGTGGCAGTGGAACTCGGGCGTTTTGGTCTCGATGGCTTTGGCAACGCCTATCCAGTGCAGCTCTCGGGCGGCATGCGCCAGCGCACAGCGTTTCTGCGCACCATCCTGCCGCGCAAGGAGCTCGTCCTGTTCGATGAGCCCTTTGGGGCGCTGGATGCCTTGACTCGCTCCGATCTGCAAGCGTGGCTCGCCGGACTGTGGGAACAAGAGCGGTCGTCAGTGCTGCTCGTCACCCACGATGTCGAAGAAGCCGTTTTTCTCGCCGACCGGGTAGTCGTCCTGACACCACGACCTGGCCGCGTTGCAACTGAACTTAGGATTTCGTTGCCCCGCCCACGGACGCGCACCATGATAGCGTCCTCGGAGTTCATTCGGGATCGGGCCACCCTGCTCCAGGCACTTGGGTTGATAGGCGAGCCGCCCCCATGACCCGGGCCAGCCTCCATCGGCAACCGGAATGGGTTTCCCCGTTCCTCTTGATTGCCTTGATCGTGGGCGTCTGGGAAATGGCCGTTCGTCTCTCGGGTGTGCCGTTGTGGCTCCTGCCGGCGCCGAGCGACGTCGTGCGATCCCTGGTCGAGGATCGAGACATCCTGCTGCCGAATGCATGGGTGACCTTCTCCGAGGTCCTGATCGGGTTCGCTTGCGCGGTTATCGCCGGCGTCGGGCTGGGCATAGCGGTCTACCGTTCACCGACGCTCTACCGGGCGCTCTACCCGATCATCATTGCCAGCCAGACTATCCCAATCCCCGCGCTGGCGCCGCTCCTCCTC
>JAICRA010000251.1 GCA_025937615.1 Thermomicrobiales bacterium
CGACCGCGGCATCGAGCAATACAGCGTTTTGAGGTCGATGCGCGCGATCGACCGCGCGGACGTCGTGCTGCTGGTCATCGACGCCACCGAGCGGTTCACGTCCCAGGATCTGCATATCGCCGGTTATATTGCCGAGCAGAAAAAGGGCGTGGTCGTCGTCGTCAACAAATGGGACCTGATCGAGAAGGACTCCTCGACGATGGAGGAGTACCGGGAGCAGGCCCGGGCGGCCCTCGACTTCATGCCTTACGCGCCATTGGTCTTCGTCTCGGCGAAGTTCGGCCAACGGGTGCAGCAAGTGATGGACACCGCGCTCACGGTTGTGAGCGAGCGCCACCGGCGCGTGTCGACTGCCGCTCTGAACAAGATGATGAAAGAAGCGGTCGCCGCGCATCCACCGCCGACAAAGCCTGGGAAATGGCTAAAGTTCTTTTACGCGACCCAGGCTGACGTTTCTCCGCCGACTTTCATTTTCTTCATGAATGATCCGGCGCAGATCCACTTTTCCTATCGCCGGTACCTCGAAAACAAGCTGCGCGAGACGTTCGGTTTCACTGGAACCGCGATCAGGATGAGTTTCCGCGGGCGGGACGAAGGTCGCTGACGTGCCAGGCCCGCTGGCCGGCGTGACACTGGTTGTTGCCTCGTTTCTGATTGGTGCTGTTCCCTGGGGCTATCTCCTGGGCAAGGCGAGCCGCGGCATCGACCTGCGTACAGTTGGTAGTGGTGGCACAGGAGCGACGAACGTGCTGCGCACGCTGGGGCCACGGGCGTCCGCTGTCGTCGCGCTGCTCGATATTCTCAAAGGGGTGCTTCCCGTCCTCCTTGCCAGGTCGGCCGGGTTCAATTCATCCTGGGTGGCCGCGGCTGCTGTAGCGACAGTGGCAGGGCACTGTTGGTCGCCGTTCATCGGATTCAAGGGTGGGAAAGGCGTTGCTACCGGCGCCGGAGCCGCGATCGCGCTCTTCCCATACATCGTCGTCATCGTCCCAGTCATGGCCCTCGTGGTCTGGGTGACCAAGTTCGTCTCGCTCGGTTCATTGATCGCGGCCGGGCTTGGTGCCCTGCTGGCGGTGGCGTACGCGGCCGTGGGCAAACTCGACTGGGCCTTCGCGGTCGCGATAGTGGCGATCAGCGCAATCATCACGGTTCGCCACGAAGGGAATATCCGCCGGCTCTTGCAGGGTCGAGAGCGGCGGATTGGCGAAACCGTAACTCCCTAAATTGCACGGGTTGGAAGCCGGCTAAACGGACGTTGCCTCCAAGAGCGCCATGCGCCAAGGCAGGCTCGGGCCAACTAACGCTCCGGTCAGCTAGCCTTTCTGGCGCCTGCCATCTGATAGCCGCCGGGGAATCGCTGTCGCCACGCCCAGGCTGAGGAGACCATTTCGTCAAGATTCGAGCGCCGTGGCTGCCAACCAAGAACCTCGTTAGCTTTCGACGCGTTTGCCACGAGGATGGCCGGATCTCCGGGCCGACGCGCTGCGTAGAGCGTCGGCACGGGCGCCCCGGTGACGCGTTCGACAGCATCAAGCACTTCTCGCACCGACGCGCCACCCCGAGTACCGAGATTGATCGCGCCAAGAGAATTGCCGCGGGTGACAACATTGTCCAGAGCGAGCAAATGAGCGTCGATCAGGTCCTCGACATGGACGTAATCGCGAATAGCGGTTCCATCGGCGGTCGGAAAGTCCGTGCCATAGACGGAGAGTGGTTCCCGCCATCCAGCCGCGGCGTCGAGCGCGCTCGGGATGAGATGCGTCTCAGGCCGGTGATCTTCGCCTATCTCGCCGGACGCTCCGGCCACGTTGAAGTAGCGGAGCGCGGCATAGGTGAAGCCGTACGCTTCGGCGTAGGACGAAACGGCTCGCTCGGCGGCGAGTTTCGAGGCGCCGTACGGGTTGATCGGCGCGAGCGGCGCATCCTCGGGGATCGGTATCTGCTCGGGATTGCCATAGACCGCGGCCGTCGAAGAGCAGACGATGGCGGGGACCCCCGCATCCCGCATTGCTTCCAAGACATTGAGTGTCCCTCCGGTGTTGACCCGCCAGTACGGCGCAGGATCGCGGACCGATTCCGGAGCAATGGTCAGCGCGGCGAAATGGAGGACCGCATCGGGGCGATATTGACGGAGGACGCTCACCACGGCAGAACGATCACAGATGTCGATCTGCGCCAGTGGTGCGCAATCGGGCACGGCCTGCTCATGCCCCTTCGCCAGGTTGTCGATGACGACAACATCATCCGCGCGGGCGACGAGCCTAGCGACGGCAGTGCTCCCGATGTATCCCGCGCCTCCAGTAACCGCGACTCGCACGTTTCCTCCCGTCTTCTCGCTCTTTGGCTGTTGCCAGATTGTAGAATCGACCCTGACCGCGCGTTTCCCGCTCGACGGACCGAAGAGGTCATTGAGCAAGATAGGAGCCACCGATGCTCGAGCTGTCGAGGCCATCGCACTTGGACGCCGATGCAGACGTCGCGGGAGCAATCGCACGCGAAGAGGCTCGCCAACGAGATGGGATCGAACTGATCGCATCCGAGAATTTCGTCAGTGCCGCGGTTCTGGAGGCGGTTGGCAGCGTCTTGACCAACAAGTACGCCGAAGGCTATCCGGGAAAGCGGTACTACGGAGGCTGTGAATACGTCGACCAGGTGGAGCGCCTCGCCATTGAACGGGCGAAGCAATTGTTCGGCGCCGGGCATGCCAACGTCCAACCGCATTCCGGCTCGAATGCCAATCTCGCCGTCTACTTCGCGTTTCTCGAGCCTGGGGACCGGATTCTTGGACTCAGCCTGGCGGAAGGCGGTCATCTGACGCACGGCCACACGGTCAACTACTCCGGGCGGCTCTTCGAACCGCATTTCTTCGGAGTGGACGCGGCTACGGGTCTGATCGACCACGACGAGGTCGCGAGGCGAGCGCGCGAGGTACGACCACGGGCGATCATCGCCGGGGCGAGCGCCTATAGCCGTCAAATGGACTACGAGCGTTTTCGCGCGATTGCCGATGAAGTCGATGCTTACCTCTTCGCCGACATCGCCCACCCGGCGGGCCTCGTAGCGTCGGGATTGCACCCGAGCCCCATCCCGC
>JAICRA010000316.1 GCA_025937615.1 Thermomicrobiales bacterium
AGCACCTCGCCGATATCCCCGCCTTCCCCGTGCGGCCGGGGCCTGCGGTTCACGCTCAGCCGGCCTTTCTCGTGGTGCCCTTCCGCGTGCGGCGCGGCGGCGCGGC
Organism: Thermomicrobiales bacterium; assembly: GCA_025937615.1. The sequence goes on from JAICRA010000316.1 coordinate 107, forward strand.
GGCGGTGCGCCGACGGCCCTTGGGCGCCGCAGCGGCTGCGCCACCCTTGCGTGCGGCCGCGACGCTGCGCGCCAGCGCATCGGCGAGGTCGATCACCTTCGTGTCCCGCGGCGGAGGCGACGTCACGACGTCCTTCCCCTCGAGCTTCGCGTCGATCACCTCGGCGAGCGCCTCGCGATAGTGATCCTTGTACTCCGCCGGATCGAACGGCTTCTTCAGGAGGTCGATCAGCGCGAACGCCATGTCGAGCTCGCGATTGTCGATCTTCACCTTCGACAGGTCGACCTCCCGCTCGAGCTGCACCTCGTCGGGGTAGAACAGCGTCTCGAGCATCAGCGTCCCGTCCTGGCCCCGGATCGAGCAGAGCTGCTCCTTCTTCCGCATCGTGATCGTCGCGATGCCGGTAAGCGACTTCTCCTCGAGGGCGCGAAGCAGCAGCGCATACGCCTTTTCGTTCTTCGCGTCGGGCTCCAGGTAGTAGCTCCGCTCGTAGTACACCGGATCGATCTCGGTGGAGTGCACGAAGGCGGTGATGTCGATCGTGTGCTTGCTCGGCAGCGGAAGCTGCTCGAAGTCCTCATCGGTCAGCGTGACGTACTGGCCCTTCGCGTACTCATACCCGCGGACGATCTCCTCCCACGGCACCTCCACCTCGTCGGTGGGGCACCAGCGCTTCTGCTGGACGCGGGTGCCGCAGGTCGAGTGGATCAGATTGAAGGACACGTCCTTGGCACTGGTCGCACTGAAGAGCTTCACCGGGATATTGACCATTCCGAAACTGATCGCCCCGCTCCACATCGCTCGACGACCCATCAGGACCCCCGCTCATGTTGGCATTTTTGTGGAGGATCTGCGGTCAGACATCACGAACCGCGACCCGATTTCCGCCGCCAGACCCCTGCGACCGAGCCTCTGCCTGTTGTCCACACCCGATCCACAATCCATCCACAGACTTGTCCACATAAGTCATTGCTGCCACGTCACTTACGCTATCGGATAATGCCGGATTGCGATAGGGTCGACCGTGCGGGGTGTCACAGGAGGGAATCGCTTCAGGAGCTGGGCGCGGACGGAGGCGGGGTCGGAGAGCGGTGACATTCCCCACCCGGAGGGAACGCATCGCATCACTGTTCCCGGGTTCGTGTTCCTCGATACTGATGGGTCACTCGATCGCGCCGATGGTCCACGGCCAACATCATGGGGAGACCTCACATGTCCTTCGGCCTCTACTTCTTCGGGTTCCTCCTTTTCATCGCGGGCGTCGCCTGGGCGCTGGTGACGGCAGGCGTGCCGGTGCTCTACGTCGCGATCGCGTGCGTCATCCTGCTCGGCATCGGGATCATGATGGCCGTGACGCGCACACGGCCCAAGGACCCCCCGTCGCCGTGAGCCGCGGGCCTATTGCAGCCAGTTCACGAAGAAGGTGATGATCAGCGCGTTGGTGAAATCGATGAAGAAGGCGCCGACGAGCGGAACGACGAGAAAGGCGCGCGGCGCCGCGCCGAAGCGAAGCACGAGCGCGCGCATGTTCGCGACGGCATTGGCCGTCGTGCCGAGCACGAAGCCGATGAACCCGCTCGCCATGACGGCCGAGTCGTAGTCGCGTCCCATCACGGCGTAGGAGACGGTCACCGCGAAGGCGAGCACCACCAGCACCTGCACCGCCAGGATCGCGAGGAGCGGCGTCGCGACTCCCGCCAGCTGCCACGGCTGCAGGTTCATCAGCGCCACGGTCAGGAAGATGTTGAGGGCCAGGTTCCCCACGAACTCCATCGCGCGCTGATCGATCCGCAGCCAGCCCGTCGCGTCGTCCAGATTGCGCAGTGCAGCCGCGACCATCATGGCCCCGATGTAGGCCGGGAGCGTCACGCCGAGTGACTGGATCGCGGGACTCACCGCGCTGCCGATCCCCATGGCCACCGCCAGCACGATCATGTTGCGGATCAGCGCCGTGTCCTCCTGCTCCACTTCCACCACGATCGTCTCGGGGGCGCTGGAGAGCTCCGTCCGCATTTCCTCGGTCGTGCTGCCGCTCGAGCGCAGACCGTGCCGGCGCACGAGCCACGTGCCCGCGGGCCCGCCCGCCAGGCCGCCGCAGATGATGCCGATCGTCGCCGCCGCGAGCGCGAGCGGCGCCGCGCCGCGCAGGCCCGCCTCCTCGAACACCGGGGCGAA
>JAICRA010000339.1 GCA_025937615.1 Thermomicrobiales bacterium
CAAGTTCTTCCAGGCGCGCGACGCCGTCAATCGACCGCGCGGACCGCGCCCTACCGGCGCACCCATCCTGGTCGGCTCCACCGGCCGCCGCATGCTGCGTATCATCGCCCGCTTCGCCGACGCCTGGAATACGGTCTGGCATGGGGACCCCGATGCGATCGTATCCGAGATGGCCGCAGTCGACGAAGCGTGCCGCGAGGTCGGTCGGGATCCGTCCACCCTGGTTCGCACCGCGGGTGGCAACATCGCCATGCCGGGATATCTCGGCAAGCGTCCCGATCCGATCCGCGGCTCTGACGAGGAGATCGCGGCGACGATCCTGCGCTTCCGGGAGTTCGGCATCCAGCACTTTGTGGCCGGGCTCGATCCCTGTACGCCAGAGACCATTTCGCAGTTCGCCCGGGTCATCGAGCTGGTCGACGCCACGTGATGGGTTCCCGATCCTGCAATAGCGCTCCGCGGCTCTGCAACAGGATATACTGAGCAAACAGTATATGAATGGTTGCCGTCGGTGGTCGCTAGCGAGCTTGCTATGAACGGAGGGTCACGTGATTACGCAGCAGCTGCGCAAGGTCGGTAACAGCTATGTCGTGACCGTGCCGAAAGAAGAGGTCGAGCGCCGCGGCTGGCGGGAGGGACAACTTTTGGCTCTGCAGCTCACGGAGCTCGAGCTGCGCCCCATTCTTCGTCCCGAACTCCAGGAAATCGTGGATGAGCTGCTATACGAGCATGAGGACGCCCTTCGTTACCTTGCCGGGCGTTGATCCATGAAGACAACGCAATATCTGAGTCTCGCGGATATCATCGCTATCCACGAGAGCGCGATGCGACGCCTTGGAGACGAGGCCAAGCTTCTGTGTGACGAAGGAATCCTGGAGCCCGTGGTGATGCGCCCGCAGATGGCGGCATATTACGAGGGTGCTGATATCGTCCGACAAGCCGCGCTATTAGGTGTCGGCATCTCGCAGGCGCAAGCATTTATCGACGGCAATAAACGCACCGGCTATCTGACGCTCAACACGTTTTTGCGCATGAATGGTCTGACGTACATTGGTGACCGACTTGCCCTCGCCCGGCAGTTCGAGCGATTCGCCGAACGCTCGAACGATCCTGATGAGGCTATCGACGCCTTCGAGGCGTGGCTCCGCCAATATGTCCAGCCGCGTCAAGAACGCGAATAGCCCCTCAAGGCAGATCGAACACGGTACGCACCCTCAAGCGTATCCCGCGGATGGCTATCGCGGACCTACCGCGTCTCTCGCTGGTCATGATGGTATTTGCGTGTGCATGCAATAGAAGCTAATATGCTCGCATGGACGACGCATCTCCACGACCGGCGGGTTCGCCGCTGGCTGATCTTTCCAGTGAGGAATTCGCAATCTGGGTGGGGTTCTTGCAAACCCACGCCGTCCTGGCGCGGGAGCTGGACACCGATCTGCGGGCCGCGCACGGGTTGCCCCTGACCGACTTCGAGATCCTGCTCTGGCTGGCCAACCGACCTTGCGAGGGGATGCGCATGGCCGCGCTGGCCGACGCGGTGCTTCTCAGTCCGAGCGGCCTCTCGCGCGCGGTCGAGCGCCTGGAGACGCGCGGGTTGGTACAAAGGATCCCCTGTGCAGAGGATCGACGAGGCGCCTACGCGGCACTCACGGAATCGGGTAGTGACTTGGTGCGGACGGCAGGCGCGACGCACGCGGCGGGTATCCGGTGTCGCTTCCTCGATCGATTGACACCGGAAGAGACGCGGTTGCTGACGGTGATCTGGGACCGCTTGCTGGCGGACAGCCAGTAGACCTGCGACGGGGCGCGGTTGCGGCCCAGCGGAACAGCAGAAGCACGATTTGGGGCTGCCGCCGACACGGCAAGCAGAACAAGGAGAAACGATGTCTGACACCGAGCAGATCGAAAAGACCACGGACTACAACGCCTTCAACCGACAGTTGATCGAAGAGTTCCGCGCCAATGGAGGAAAGGTTGGCGGCATGTTCGCCGGTGCGCCCCTCTTGCTCCTGACCACGACCGGTGCCAAATCAGGTCAGC
>JAICRA010000227.1 GCA_025937615.1 Thermomicrobiales bacterium
GCCCGAGCGCGGAGGAACCTCGCATGATCACCATTACCCCCGAGGCCGCCGAGCAGCTGAAGGGTTTTCTCGCCGAGCAGGGCACGCCCGAAGGCGCGCTCCGTGTGTTCGTCGCACCGGGCGGTTGCTCCGGACTTCAGTACGGGATGACCGTCGAGGAGACCGCCGAGGACGGGGACGAGCTGATCGAAACCGACGGTGTGCGCCTGCTGGTCGATAACTTCAGCGCCATGTATCTCGAGGGGGCGCAGGTCGACTACGTGAACTCATTGATGGGCGGCGGCTTCACGGTGCACAACCCGAATGCGGTGTCCGGCTGCGCCTGCGGTCACTCGTTCAACGCCGGTGGCAACGCTGAGACAGCCCAGGGCTGCGGCTGCGGCCACTAGTCCGGCAGCCTTCACCCGAATCCGTGGCCGGCCGCCTCAGGCGCGCCGGCCGCTTTTTTTACTGACTCTTACGCTCTCAAATCATTGATGACCAGGCCGGCAGGGGCCTTCGGCTCGAACCAGGTCGATTTTGCCGGCAACAAATCACCCTCTTCCGCCACGGTGAGCAACCGGTCCAGACTCGGGGCGGGTAGCAAGAATGCCGCCTGGGCGCGCCCGTCCTTGACCTGGTTCACGGCGTCCGCGTCGTCGATAGCAGGCAGCAGACGCGGCTCCGCGGCACGTGCGCCAGCACCCAACAGGCTCTCGATGAGGGATTCCACTGCCGCGACACCAAGAGACCGCCAAGCCCGAAGACGAGCGTGTGGCATGAGTGCCTGGTGCGGGTCACCGGGCTTGGCGTGAACATCCCAGACTTCGTGGTCGCCCGGAAGCACGACGCGGCAGATGAACCGGGTGTCCGGCAGCGGCGCGTCCAGCTGCTCGGCGGTCACGTCAAACCATCGCTGGAATAGCTGCAGGAGTAGATGCGGCGAGCCATTCTGTTCGTCTAACAGCACCCGATGCGTCGGCCACACAATGACTCCGGGATCTTCGAGCGGCGCCAGCAGGGCGAGGACAAACTCCCAGGGCGCATCGGGATCGAATCCATGTCTGGCCCGGCATTCATCACGGTACGCGAGCGCGGCTTCATACCGGTGATGCCCGTCGGCAACAAAGAGCGCCCTGCGCGCGAAAGCGGTCGAAAGGTGTGCGTGGAGTTGGGCATCGGCTACAGCCGTCAGGTGATGCGTTCCTCCCATCTGATCCCGATTGTCCAGGAGTTGCCCGCTGCCCGCGTGATTGCCGATCAGACCTCGGATCTCGTTATCAGCATCCCGGTATAGGAGATAGAGCGGACTCAGGTTCGCCTGTACCGCCCGCAGCCGATTCAGGCGCTCCTCGCGCGGACCGGGCGTCGTCTGCTCGTGAGGCAAGACAACCCGCTCTGTCCAATCGGTCAGACGCACCCGGGCGAGCAATCCTGTTCGTGTGATCGAGGTTCCCTGCTGCTGGAATCGGTGGTGATGAACGTAGACCATCGGCGCCGTGTCCTGACGCAGCGCACCCTGCTCGAGCCATGTCTGATAGCGCCGCGCGGCGAGGGCGTGGTCGTCGCCAGTGAAACCGAGGTCAACGCTTTCTATGTTGCGAATGCTGAACTCGGCGCCGTCTGCCGGCTCCGTGGCGACGTCATATGGGGGAGCGAGGAGGGGACCGATCGGGCCGGTACGCTGACTGTCGAAACGGATCCCGCGCAGAGGCCGGATGTCAGCCACGACGCACAGATTCCAACGAGTGACCGCGAGTCGATGAACAACGCGAGTCGGTTTGGCCCCAGTTATGCATGTTTGACATGCTACCGCGGACCCAGCGAGCGAGCGGGTCGTTCGCGGAAACCCGGACCCACTATCGAATCAAGGGGTGGTGATTGCGCCGCGTCCTGATATGATCGTTCGGGTAATAGTCGCATGCGGCGCATGACACACGCCGCTTACCCTCGGGGAACCGAGGAATGTCAACGGGCGTTCTAGATCTAGAGGCGGTTTCGCTGATCGGCCCGCGGCTTGCGCGTGATCGCCGGTTGATGCCGCGCTTTTGCTCGCTTGCGTCGAAATCACGGTCGCCGCGGCCAAGCTACTTCCGCCCGTAACAAGGAGTATGACACTGATGAGCGATCCGATTCAAACCTACGGGATGGACAAGATTGACGACTTGGTCGTCAGCGGTGTCACCGACGAGCGGATCGACATTCCCGAAGAGATCCAGACGCAAATGGCCGACGAGATCGAACCCGAGCCGGACATCGAGCGGGATCTCGATGTCTTGCAGCGACTCGATCCCAACTTCATCAATGATCCGGTCCGTCTCTACTTGCGGGAGATCGCCGAGACCCCGTTGCTGACGCATGCGCAGGAGATCGATCTCGCCAAGCGCGTCGAGATGGGCGATCTCGATGCCACCCAGCGGTTCGTCCGCGCAAATCTGCGTCTCGTTGTGTCGATTGCCAAGCGTTACGTCAACCGCGGTCTGACCCTGCTGGACCTGATCCAAGAGGGGAACATCGGGTTGATGCGGGCGGTCCAGAAGTATGATTGGCGGAAGGGCTTCCGCTTCTCGACGTACGCGACCTGGTGGATTCGCCAGGCGATCACCCGCGCGATCGCCGATCAGAGTCGCACGATCCGCCTTCCGGTCCACATGGGCGATTCGATCTCCCGCTACCGCAAGACGCTCAACATGCTCGCCCAGGAGCTCGGGCGCCAGCCGACGCCGGAAGAAGTCGCGGAGGCGATGAGCGTCCAACCGGAGAAGATCCACCAGATCGTGCAGGCGGCGCAGCGCACGATTTCGCTCGAGACGCCAATTGGGTCAGAAGACGAGACGAGTCTCGGAGACCTGATCGCCGATGACGTCTCAGAGACCCCGTACGAAGCGGCATCCGAGTCGATGCTCAAGCGGGACGTAAGCGCGGCACTCGACACGCTGACCCCGCGGGAAAAGCTGGTCCTGCAGCTCCGATTCGGTCTCGGGCACGGGCACCAGCACACGCTGGCCGAGGTCGGCGAGCAGTTGCAGATCAGCCGGGAACGCGTCCGTCAGATCGAAAACGAAGCGCTGCAAAAACTGCGGCGGCTCGATGGCGACCGCCTCTACGCCTATCACCAGGAGCTCTAGGGTTCGGCCTCGACGGCGATGCACCACGGTCGCCGCCGAGGTTACGGGCTCTCGTTCGACCAAGGGGCCCTCAGCACCACTTTCCACTCTTTGATGGTGGCATTGGCAAGGACCCCCGCACTGCGGTACGGGTCCTGCGCCAGGAGGTGCTCCGCCTCCGCCATGTCCGCCACGTCGTAGACGAGCAACATTCCGGTTTCATCCCCCCACGGCCCAGACATCACGATCTTGCCTTCATCAAACAGCGATCGCAAATATTCCCGGTGCATGGGCCGGGTGCGAAGACGAAGCTCTTGATCGTCGGCGAACTCGCCTATCACCGCGAACAGTGCCACTGTTTCCCCTCCTCACAATCGATCTGGCTCGC
>JAICRA010000223.1 GCA_025937615.1 Thermomicrobiales bacterium
ACGAAACCCCGCAGCATCGTCCGCCGTTGCCGTTCCCGGTGAGTCATGACCCGTGGCTCTCGGCTCCTCGGGACTGACTGTACGCACACAATATACGTACATAGCAGCCATGTCAAGGGGGTGTTTGCGATTGGTTCCGGGTCAATCCTCGGGTCCGACGGGCGTGGCCTCGGATCCCACCACGCTCGCCCACGACGGGACCGCTCCGAAACCGGCGATGACCTCGAAGACCTGCTCCGGGTCGGACATCTGGCCGGTGATCGTGACCGCGCGAGAGACCGAGTCCACGACCCGCACCGTGACGCCCGCAATCTCGTCCTGGCTCGGCCACTCGCCGACGATCCAGGTGATTTCAGCTCGGAACCGGCCGCCGGCGTCGACCGCCAGCACGATTACCCGATCCCCACGATCGCGCCGGGCGACGATGCTGCCGCCTTGCGGACCACTCGATTGCGAAGAAGCAATATCGTACCCGATTTGCCGCAATCTGTCCGCAATCGACGGCAATGCCTCGCGCCAGAGCTGGCCCTCACCCCCTACCCCCACTCCCGTCGTAGACAGGAGATGAGACTCTCCGCTCTGCGCAGCGTTCTCCCTTCTCCCCGCTTCGAGGGGAGAAGGACCGGGGATGAGGGGGTCTTCGTTATCGCTCATGGCCTCTCCAGCGGCGTTGCGGCGCGGAAATCGATGGCGAAGATCTCCGTGAGGCGGGAGAGATTCACCGGGTCGTCGATGATGATGCCGAGCTCGCGGTTCTGATCGAGCGAGGTTGCGGAGAGGTTCTGCGACCCAACGAAGGCGCGCTCCCCGTCGGCTACAATCAGCTTGGCATGGATGTAGAGACTGCTCGAGCGCCGGATGTCGACCCCGGATGCGGTCAGCTCATCGACCTCTGCCTCAAAATCCGAGGAGGGCGAGACGATGATGCGGACACGTACACCACGCTCCGCGGCGGCCGCCAGCGCGTCGAGCAACTGCGGATCGCGCAGCACCTCGGCGTAGAGATCGAGCGAGACCTCGGCTCCATCTACGAGCGCGAGAAGCTGGTCACGCGCGTTCGTGGGGCTGACGATGAGCGGTCCGGGATCGGGCTCGACACCTCTGGTCCAATCGGCGGCAAAGACCGCGGCCGCGGCCCGGACGGCGTCAGGTCGGTTGGTCACTACCCCGAACTCCCGGTTCGTCGTGAATGCCGACTCCGTCAAGTTCTGGTTCATGATGATGGCGACCGCGTCGTCGACGATCAGCATCTTGAGGTGTGTGAAGCGGAAGACCGGGTTTCCCCAGCGGACCGCGATACCCGCGTGCTCGAGGCGAGCGACCATCTCCTCTTGCCCCCCATCACCGCCAAACGGGTGCTCCTCGAGGATGACCCGCACCGCGACCCCGCGCCGCTGCGCGTCCTCGAGCGCCTGCAGGATCGCATCGTCAGTGACGATATAGACCTCCAGGTCGATCGAGTGCCGTGCCGCCTCGATCTCGTCGAGGAGCGGTGCGCGACCGTCGCCCGGTTCGACGAAGACACCGGTGACGGGGAGCGGCGGCGTTTTGTCGGGTCGCGGGACGTCGGCAACCGACGTTGCCGCCGGTGGCGGGGGGGTGGCGCTCTGGCGTGACCACAACAGCGCGCCGGCCGCCATGAGCAGCGCCAGGACCAGCAACGCGATCGGCCACCAGGACCACCGGCCGCGCGATAGTTCTTGCTGGGGCTCATTCGCCGGCTCCGTCATGAGCCAGATGCTACACGCCTCGATCTGGCCCCATCCGCGGGATCGCTGGGCGCGGCGAGCTCAGACGCCGGCGCGTTGACGCCAGGCCTGAATGTCCTTGATGTGATCCAAGTAATGCTCGTAGGTATCGGGGCGGATGGCCTCGTCGATGGGCGCCGCCTCGATGCCGGCCACGCTTTCCAGGCGTTCCACGAGCGCGGCGTGTGCCTGATGCATCGCCGACCGCTGCTCGGACAGCGTATGGTCCCGGCGCGCGGCATGATCGGTTTCGTTCATCTGCTGCCAGGCGTCGTCTTCGCGGGGAAGACCGGCCAGAGCGCGCTCGATCTCCTCCGTAGCGTGCTCGTCCCAGAAGGCGAGATGCCCGAACAGATCCTTCAGCGACCAGTCGCCGATCACACCGGGGTCACTCAGGCGGTCCTCGGGGATGTCGTCGAGCGCGGCAAAGAGCTGTCGCCAGGCCTCTTCGATGCGCTCGAGGAGCGCGTGCACGTCGGCCGGAGCTTCGCGGCTGGTCGTCTCTTCGGTCATCGTCTCATCTCCCGCTTTGCGCTGAGATCCCGTCTGCCTACGAGGTGCGGTCGTAGCGAGGGCGCGACACGTCGTCCACTATTGATCGCACAGCCGGACGCTCCCTCGTTCGCCATGTCGCTATAACGATCGAGCCAGGAGTCCGTGACGTGGAGATTCCGTGGACCTTTTTCAGGAAGGCCGCACTCGTGCTTTTCAGTACCTCGCTCCTGGCCGGTTTGGCGTCGACCGCGCTCTTCATGGGGCACCGGTTGCCGGTCGAGACGTGGCGAATCGTTTTCATCCTCGCGCTGGTGCTGTTGACGATTACCAGCACGGTCCTGATTCCCGGTGTCCTGCTGGCCAACATTACCAGCCCGCATCCGGAGTTTCTCAGCGACGATCTTCAGGATGAATGGAGCGAGCTGCGGCAGCAGTACGGGGGAGTGGTTCGCTTTGTCCGACCAGGGTCTTGACGAGCGGAGCATTGCTGCCACTGCTTGATTCTTGTCAAACGTAGAATGCTTGGATACGAGCGAGTGCGAATGAACTGGGGGAGCCGGATGGAAAGCAGCGGAGTGGAGCGGACACGGCGGTTCCTGGAAGGTATGGGACTGCCGGCGAGGGACCTGAATGACTTGCCAAGCTCGACTCAGCGATTTCCTGATGGCGGCCAGTGGCGGGTCGAGATCCCATCGGTCGAGGGGCCGAACGCGCTGCGTGCCGTCTTCGAGAGCGCCGATGAGCTGGGGGTGCCGGTGCACCGGGTCAGCCAGGGCAGCGGCGTCATGCTCCTCACCGACGACGAGCTCGATCAGATGCGGGAGATCGCCGCGGAGCGAGGCATCGAAGTCAGCCTCTTCGTCGGACCGCGCGCCGGTTGGGACACGGGCGCCATGGCCTACACCACGGCTGGCCGGATCGTCGCTCCCAAGGTGCGGGGCGCCGATCAGTTGGTGCAGGCGGTAGAGGACGTGCGGCGGGCCTGCGAGCACGGCATCGAAAGCGTGCTGGTGACCGATGAGGGCTTGCTCGAGGTGCTGGCTGAGATGAAGCGGGCCGGCGAGCTGCCGCAGAGCCTGATTCTGAAGGGCTCGGTCATGCTCGGGGCCGCCAATCCGGCATCGGTGCGGAACCTGGAACGGCTTGGCCTGACCACCTTCAACGTCCCGACAGATCTCAGCCTGGCCCAGCTTGCCGCGCTGCGCGCGGCGACGACGATGCCGCTCGATATCTACATCGAGGTCCCCGACGACGTCGG
>JAICRA010000170.1 GCA_025937615.1 Thermomicrobiales bacterium
ATGAGGACGCGCTCTCTGCCCCTTCGCTACCGTCCCCGAACTCGACCGCGAAACGGCGGCTGACCACTTCCTGAATCCCGCTGGAGACGCGGCGGAATCGGCGACAGAGATCGCGAGCCTGCGGCGTGAGGCGGCTGCCGCCACCGTCCAGTCCGCCACTCTCGCTGTCGAGGAGGCGGAAGCCGATCTCGCCTTCGGTCGCCTTCACCCGTTCCCAGGCGGTGCGATAGGGAACATCGAGCGCCTCAGCGGCCCGGCTGAGCGAGCCGTGAGTATCGATCGCCTCGAGCAGGTCGACTCGCCACTCGGAGAGGACGACGCTCCCCTGGCCTCGGCGCTCGATCCAGATTTTGGAACGGATCTCCAACGGACCACCCCGTTCGGACTGATCCCGCATAACGGCGCCCTTCTCGGCCACTCCCTCGTTCTTCGCAAAGTGACGGTATCACAGCGATTTTCGGCGAACAAGCGAGGGGCCGTGGCGGAAAGACCCTTGACCGTTCTCCCCTCTCCCGGCAGGATGCTGCCACACGACAATCCAGCGAGACCCGTGGAGTGATCCGCAACGGCACGGACGCGCGTCTGCAAAAGGACGGAGGGACATCTGCCATGGCATTCGGCTATACCGGCAAGATTCTGGTCGTGGACCTGAGCAACGGCACCATCAGCGTCGACGAGCATGACGATGCGTGGTACCGCAAGTACATGGGCGGGGCGGCGCTCGCCATGGACTACATCCTGCGCGAGGTCCCGCCAAAGGCCGATCCCTTGGGACCCGACAACGTTCTCGTCTTTGCCTGTGGCCCCCTGACAGGAACCGCGATCTCCGGTCAGAGCCGGATGAGCGTCAACTGCAAGAGTCCCCTTTCCGGTCTGATTGGCGATGCCCAGGTAGGGGGATTTTTTCCCGCCGAGCTGAAGATGGCGGGGTTTGATGCGGTCGTCGTCAAGGGGAAGTCGCCTCATCCGGTCTACCTCTGGATCAAGGACGGGCAATACGAGCTTCGTGATGCTTCGCCGTACTGGGGCATGGGTACCGGCGTGTTCGAGGACACCATCATGGCTGAGCTTGGAGACAACAAGCTGCAAACCATGACCATCGGCCGCGCTGGCGAGAATCTGGTGAAGTTCGCCTGCCCGATCACCTTCACGTCCCGCGCTCCGGGGCGGACCGGCACCGGCGCCGTGATGGGGAGCAAAAACCTCAAGTCGATCGTGGTGCGTGGCACCGGCAAGGTGGCGGTCAAGGATCCTGACGCTCTCAAGAAGCTGACGCAATGGGGCGCCAAGAACGTGCGTGTCAACGTCGCCATGGCCGGCTTACAGAAATACGGGACTGCCGAAACGGTCCTTGCTCAGCAATCCGTGGGAGGTTTGCCGACACACAACTGGGATAGCGGCGTCTTCGATCAGGCTGAGGAAATCTCCGGTGAGCGGATGTACGACACCATCTTGCTCAAGAACGACACCTGCTACGCCTGTGCGGTCCGCTGCAAGCGGGTGGTCGAGGTCAAGGAGCTCGGGGTCGAGGGGCGCTACGGCGGTCCGGAGTACGAGAACCTGGCGACGCTCGGCTCCTACTGCATGGTCTCCGACCTGGACCGGGTGGCGCTGGCCAACCAGATCTGCAACCAGGAAGGGATGGACCCGATCGCGGTGGGCGCGACTATCGGCTGGGCAATGGACGCCTTTGCCAAGGGCGAGATCACGCTCGACGACACCGGTGGCATGCCAATCCTCTGGGGTGATGCCGAGACGATGGTGAAGCTGACGGAGATGATAGCCACCCGTGAGGGGTTCGGCGACGTGCTGGCCGAGGGGATGAATGGCGCCTCCCGGAAGTTGGGGGGTAAAGGTGGGGAGCTGATCACCACGGTCAAGGGAAACGCCCTCCCGGCGCACATGCCGCAGGTGAAGCGCTCGCTGGCGCTGATCTACGCGGTCAATCCCTTTGGCGCCGATCACCAGTCGAGCGAGCACGATCCGGGGTACGCGCCGGACTCCGATGAAGAGAGCCTGCGCCGGCTGGCGCTGCTCGGTCTGACCGATCCCCAGGATCCGATGAACCTCTCCGACGAAAAAGTGCGCTTCGCACTCATCACCCAGCAGTTCTACTCGCTGCTCGACTCCGCGTCGGTCTGCCAGTTTGTCTACGGTCCGGCCTGGCAGCTCTATGGACCGGACCATCTCTCGGAGGCACTCAACGCGGCGACCGGCTGGAATACCTCGGTCGACGAGCTCGTCGATGTCGGTGCGCGCAAGCTGACCATGCAGCGGCTCTTCAACGCGCGAGAGGGCGCGGGGCGGAATGAGGACAAGCTGCCCAAGAAGCTGTTCAAGTCGCTGACCGGGGGTCCCTCGGACGGTCTGCACGTCACCGAGGAGCAGATGGAGCAGGCGCTGAATCGCTACTACGCGATGGCCGGCTGGGACAAGGCGACCGGCATGCCGACCGAGGCGTCGCTGGACCGCTACGGGCTCGATTGGGCAACGTATACCGCGGGAGCGCACCCGCTGCCGCACACCGGCGGACTCAACTTGCCGGCGGGGTCGACGGCGTCGAAATAGAGGGTGTTGCTTCGCTCAGGGGGTGCCGGCGGTTTCACCGCCTCAGGGGGTGTCGCCTGCGGCTAAGCGGGGAAGAAGACCGAGTACAACTGTCATCGTGCTCCTTCCTCCCTTCACCCCCTGAGGGAGCGCAGCGACACCCCCTCCGTCGAAGCCGGCACCCCCTGCAATGGGGCGCATGAAGGTGACTTCCGCGCCGTCGGCGAGGGGTGCGCCGCGGTCGGCTTGCTTGCCGTCGATGAACGCGCGGGTCTGCTTGAGGATCATCCGGGTCTCATCGTCGCCATCCGTGATCGCGGCGTAGAGATCGGTAACGGTCGCGCCGTCGGGCATCTCGACCTGATGCGCCTTGCGGCGCAGCATGTCGCCGATGATGCCGTGATACCTGACGGTGACGATCATGGGTCGTTGCCTCAGACCCCGGTTTCGGAGCGCAACCGCAGATGGCGAATCACCTCGTCGCGCGTCAGCAACCCGGCCAGCCGGCTGCCGTCGAACACTGGCAACTGCAGCAACTGGTTGGCGTCCATGAGCTGGACCGCGGTCAGCAACTCGTCGTTTGGACCAACCCGCGGCAGATCGGTCAGTGGTGTCATCACGTCGCCGATAGTCGTCTGGTCCCAGTCCGCGCGCGGCACATTCGAGACGTCGCGCAGGCTGAGGACTCCGACCGGGTTTCCAGCAGCAGTGACGATGAATGATGCCTGACCCTGGCCAAGAATGTGCCGTTCGACAAGGTCCTGCATCGTCAATCCAGCCGGGATTTCCGGCTCACGAACGATCCCCATGACCTGGGAGACCGGAATTCCGGCAAGCTGCCCCTGCTGCAAGAACACTCGCTTCTCGGTCGTCGCCGCGTTATGCAGGATAAAGCCGATCAAGATGTACCAAATACCGCCGAAGACGTCTCCCCGGAAGACACCAAACACGCCGAGCCCGATCAATCCGTAGGCGATGATCTGGCCGGTCGTGCCGGCGACCTTGACGCCTGTTTCCTGTTTCCCGCTGAGCCTCCAGACGATCGATTCCAGGATGCGACCGCCATCGAGGGGATAGCCAGGCAGCAGATTGAACAGCGCCAGGATCATGTTGATGTAGGCCAGCCATTGTGACGACGCGCCGAAATAGCCGCGATCGGTGAACGCCTGGTTGAGCCCGTAAAAGATGGCGGCAAGGACGAGACTGGAAGCGGGACCAACGGCGGCGACGCGAAACTCCGTCCCAGGCGTCCTTGGCTTGCCCCCGATCTGCGCGATGCCGCCGAAGATATAGAGGGTGATGCTGACCACGGGGATCCCGTTTCGTCTCGCCACCCAGGCATGAGCCAGCTCGTGGAGCAGAATCGAAGCGAAAAAGAGGAGCGCAGTAAGCAGTGCCGTCAACCAGAGGCCAATGGCACTCAATTCCGGGTATGCGTCCGCAAGCAGGCCTTCCGGACGCGCCAGCGTCCAAGTCACCAGGGCGAGGATCAGAAACGTACTGGGGTTGATCTGGATCGGGATGCCCCAGGCGTGTCCGATCGTAATATTGCCGTCGCCTCTGCCCTTCATGGAACGTGGCCTGCCTTGCGAGCCGTCGTCACCGGCGCGGGTAGCTGCAGGAAAACACCTCGAGAAGCCCGAGAC
>JAICRA010000197.1 GCA_025937615.1 Thermomicrobiales bacterium
CGGACACCTCTATAACTTGGCGCACTTCCTCGATAGCGGCCTGGTGCGGCCACCACTCTTTGTCCAAACCATCTTCGGCATACTCGGCGGCATCGGCACTGACCCCGAGGATCTGCTGCACATGAAGCGGACAGCTGACCGCCTACTGGGGAACGATTACATCTGGAGCATCCTTGGGGCGGGTCGTCACCAGTTCAACCTGATCACCATGGGCGCGATCATGGGCGGCAACGTCCGCACCGGCATGGAGGACAACATCTATCTCGGCAAGGGCGAGCTGGCTCGATCCAACGCCGACATGGTCGCGAAGACGGTGCGCATCTTGCGCGAGCTTTCCCTGGAACCGGCTACGCCTGACGAGGCGCGCACCATGCTCGGTCTCAAAGGGGCAGTGCATGTCGGGTTCTGAAGCCGTGACACTTCATCACGTGATGCGATGAGCTCTGATCTCAAGCACGATGTCAGGCAGCAGCTTTCTGACCTGCTCACTCGCGTGATCGACTGGCTCAAGTTCGCGGAGGCGAAAAACACCGGTTCCGTCGGACTGTCCTCCACCGGGCTCGGCGTTATCGTTACGTTCCTGGTGGCCGGACCGGAGATTCCACCGCTGGCAGGTGTCGGACTCGCCGTTGGCGCCTTAGCCTTGATGCTCAGCCTCCTGCTGACCGTCGCCTCATTCCTCCCCTCGACAAACCTGGAGAAGCACCTCGTCGGGGAGCGGGAACGGCCCACCACACGGGACAACCTCCTCTATTACGGGCATCTGGCCCGCTATGAGCCGAGAGCTCTGGTCGAAGCGATCGCCGAGATGTATTTTGAGCAGGAGGGCGAGACGTATGCACCGAGCAAGCTCGACATCGATCTCGCGGCACAGATTGTCACGAACGCGCGCATCACCGTACGCAAGCTCGCGCTCTACAGATACTCATTGCTCCTGTTCGGGTTTGGCGTGCTGTTTGCCTCCGCGGCCATGGCACTGGCGGCATTCCTAGCCTAATCCGCTCTTGCAACCAGGCGGCGCAATCCCTGGACCCAAGGGCTACGCGGATTCCTTCCGTGACATCGTGTAGAAGTTGAAGGTTCCGATATTGATCGGGTTGAAGACGAAGCCCTCGATGTCGTTGCGCAGCACCGTCGTCCACTGGCGTTGCATGTAGTAGATCGCCGGCGGGTCGTCACGGGAGATGATCTGCTGGATCTCGCTCAGCGCTGCCTGGTACTTGGCCTGGTCCGGCTCATCGCGGACGGCATCGAAGAGCTCCTGCACGCGCTCGTTGCAGTAGTAACCAGCGTTCGTCCCGGCTGAACCCCACTGGTCGCAGGCGATCTGCGGGTAGAGGTGGTTATAGGCGTCGTTGTAGTCCGGCCACCAGAACCAGGCCATCATGTTGGGTCGCTCCTCGGCCGGCATATCACCGAAGATGAAGCCGGTAAAGGTGCTCAGGTCGACCTCCTGAAGGCTGAGATTGATCCCGATCTGGGACAGATTCTGCTGGAAGAGCTGAACGGCGGCCTTGACGTCCTCGTACCCCGTTTCCATGGTCAGAACGAGCTCGGTGCCTTCGGGCACGCCGGCCGTGGCAAGCAGCTCGCGCGCTTTGTCCAGGTCAGTCGTGTACTGAAACGTCTCGGGGTCGAAGCCGGCCACGAGCTCGGAGACGCCACCGATGGCGCGCTTGCCGTAGCCCCTGAAGACCCCCTCGATCACCTCGTCATAGGGGAACGCCCAGCACATCGCCTGCCGCGCCTCCGGCGTCGCCAGGGGTCCGGCCTCGGTGAGGATCAGGTAGTCGACCTCGGCGCTGTAGGAGCGGTCGATGACCAGATCCTGGTTCGCCGCCAGCGCCTCGTTTGCCTCCGGGGTGAGGTTGTCGACGATGTCGACCTCCCCCTGCTCGATCAACTGCCGTCGCGTCTCGTTTTCCGAGATGACGCGGAAGATGACGCGGTCGAAGTGATTCCCTTCCCAGCCGCCCCAGTAGTCGTCGTAGCGCTCCAGGACCAGCTGCTGCTCCGGCTCGAACTCGACGATCCGGTAGGGTCCGGTCCCAAGCCCTTCCTCGTTGAGCTGCGCCCAGCCGTGCCCGAAATCACCGTCGACCTCGTTTTGCATGGCGACGGGGACGTTCATGATGAGCGGGCCGTACTGACTCGAGAGGTAAGCCTCCAGCAGCGGCTGCGGTTCGCCACAGTCGAAGACCACCGTGCGCTCGTCAGGTGCTGTGATCTGCGCCGGATCCTGGATGAAGCGCCGCATGGCGCCGGCCGGTCCCAGCCCCATCGTCAGAAATCGTTCGAAGGACGCCCGGACCACCTCGGCATCGACTGGCGTGCCGTCATGGAACGTCACGCCGGAACGGATGGTGAAGGTCCAGACGCTCTTGTCCTCGTTCGGCTCCCAGCTCTCAGCCAGGACCGGCACGTATTTATCGGTCGCACTCCCCTCGAGCGCGATCAGCCCCTCGTAAGGGCCGCGTAGAGGCATGGCGGATCGATAGTCGTAGACGGAATGCGGATCGAGGTCGGACGGTGACCCGTTCATGGCGATGGTCAATGTTGCGGGGTCGGCCTGCAACCGGAGCGAAGACGCCGCCGACACGTTCGTGAGCCCGCCGAGAGTTGCGGTTACTGGAACGACACCTGCCGCGGCAGCGGCGCGCAACAGCGAGCGACGGTTGAGACGCGCGCACGCGCAACGCTGACCCACTCGCTCCCGATCGAACTGGCTCATGGATTACTCCTTTCGGGATCATCACCTGAGAAGATCGACGTTTATGTGTTTGGTGACGGCATCCTAGCAGGGAACGGCGCTGGTGCGGGTGTGAGCACTGCTGCGATCGCATCTGTCCATTCGGGGCTGGTAGCCATTTGTTCGTTCGGCACTGGTGGAAGCGCTCCAATCCGCGCGCGCGGCAAGAACGAGCCGAGGATCTCGACGGTGGCGCGCTCCAGGACCTCGGCGTCATCCCTGGCGAGGAGCCAGACTGGCATGTCGAGACTGATGAGCGCATCAGGGTCGATCGGAGCGCTGGCGGTGCCCGCCAGAAGCGGCGCCAGGTTCCCGGAGGAGCGGCGGATGGCGCCGAGGCGCGGTTTCGAGAAACGGTCGCGCCAGTCCTCACCCATCCGCGCGCCCAGGAACAGGTCGAGAGCGCGGTCTGTCTGGCCCTTTTCGGCCAAGGCCGCGGACTCCTGCATCATCTCGAGGTGGGCCGACCCGATCTGGCGAGCCGCCGCCTCTGCCCTATCCGCGACCAGCGCCGGCACATAGGGCGCGGCGAGCACCAGCGAATTGACCCGCTGCGGAGCGATTGCCGCGAGGGTTAGCGCGGTCTCCGCGGCCCAGCCGATCGCGACAACATGGCCGCTCTGCAATCCTTCGGCATCGAGAACTGCGAGCGCGTCGGCTGCCAGCGCAGTGGAGTGATACGCGCGCCCGGAGAGCATCGGCGAGGCGCCATGACCCCGTGCGTCAGGGAGGGTCCGTCGGAACAGTGCATCATGCGGGGGTTCGGCGAGGGGGCGGAGTTGACCACGATCGGCCAGAAGATCGTGCAGCGCCAGCACCGGATTTCCAGCTCCATTTCCACGCGACTCGTAGCTCAAGCGGTGGTCACCGCGCGTCGCGAACCGCGTGATTCCTTGTCCTCCTGTCGGTTGTGGAGTGAAGGAACTCCGTTCCAGGGTCACGGAGAAACTGGCTCGCCCGCCAGTGGCGACGAATCAATGGCTGGCCGGCGAGACTCTCGCCGGCGGGCAAAGCGATCACATGCCACGTCCCAGACCACGCCGGCGACGAGACCTCCGCACACTGCGGTAGCGGTCAGCACCGGCAAGAGGTAGCGGGAATAATCCG
>JAICRA010000202.1 GCA_025937615.1 Thermomicrobiales bacterium
CGACATTGACCCTGGAAGAGATCCTCGCCTGCGAACAGATCGTGCGCCAGGATCCTGACTTTCAGGCCGCGATGCATCGGCGGGGTATCACGGACATGGACCTCGTCTGGGTCGATCCCTGGCCATTCGGAGTCTACGAGGACGAGGCCGATCTTGAGGGACGCCGCTTGACGCGCGGCATCGTCTGGGTCCGCTCCAGTCCCGACGACGAAAACGGCTACGCGCACCCGGTCGAGAACGTGATCGTCATCTTCGATCTGCATGACATGGAGGTCGTTCGGGTCGAGGATCACGGCGTGGTGCCAGTCCCGGTCAGGAACGCCAACTACCGTCTCGACGATGTCGGTCCGTTGCGATCGGATCTCAAGCCGCTGGAGATCAGCCAGCCGGAGGGCCCAAGCTTCACCGTCGACGGCGCTCTGGTTCGGTGGCAGAAGTGGCAGTTCCGGGTCGGGTTTACGCCCCGCGAGGGCCTGGTCTTGCACACCGTCGGCTGGGAAGAGAATGGCCGCCTGCGTCCGATCCTGCATCGTGCGGCGATGTCGGACATGGTCGTGCCGTACGGTGACCCGGCGCCGACGCATCACCGCAAGAACACCTTCGATGGCGGCGAGCTTAACTTCGGCGCGCTCGTCAACTCGCTGACGCTTGGTTGCGACTGCCTGGGCGAGATCTATTACTTCGACGCGGCGCTGGTCGACCAGGACGGTCGAGCCCATGCCGTCAAGAATGCCATCTGCATGCACGAGGAGGACTACGGTGTCCTCTGGCGGCACATGAACATGCGCACCAACCAGACCGAGCTGCGTCGCTCGCGTCGCCTGGTCGTCTCTTCATTCTCGACAATCGGCAATTATGACTACGGCATCTTCTGGTACCTCTATCAGGACGGCACCATCCAGTGCGAAGTGAAACTGACGGGCATCCTCTCCACGGGCGCCGTGCCTGTGGGGCAGACGCCAAAGTACGGTCAACTCCTCAACGAGGACGGGCTCTACGCTCCGATCCACCAGCACTTCTTCAACTTCCGGCTCGATCTCGATGTCGATGGGCCGGTGAACACGGTCTATGAGGAGCACGCGGAAGCCGATGCGGCCGGTCCCGGCAACGTCCTCGGGGCAGCGTTCCGCACCGTGCGCACCCCGCTGCGCACCGAACTGGAAGCGCAGCAACTGGTCGACCCCCTGCGGGGCCGGGTCTGGCGGGTGGTAAATCCGGAGCGCCGAAATGCGATCGGCGAGCCGGTCGCCTACCGACTGGTGCCACATGGCAACGTGCAGGCTATGGCCAGTGCTGAGTCGAGCGTAGCGAAGCGAGCGGCATTCATGACCAAGCACCTCTGGGTCACGCCATACGCGGACCGCGAGCGCTTCGCCGCCGGCGATTTTCCCTACCAACATCCAGGAGGAGCCGGGCTACCCGAGTGGACGGCAGCAGACCGGCCTATCGAAGAGACCGACGTCGTGCTCTGGTACACCGTGGGGAGCCACCATGCGCCGCGTCCTGAGGACTGGCCGGTGATGCCAGTCTCGTATGCGGGCTTTCTCTTACAACCGGCAGGGTTCTTCGCGGCCAACCCGGCGCTCGACGTACCACCGCCCACAGCGCACGCGAACGGCCACTGCTGCTCATAGTCGTTGATTCGCGAGCACCACTACCGGCGGGTTCGGTTGACGCCGGATCTTAGACTTATCTGAGAATACGGACTGCTCCGCACCTGACAAGTGACGCTGACGGTCCCCGTGTTGCCCGCCGACAACGGGCGCGCGATCAGTGCCGGAGGCTGAACGCTGGTAGCGAGAAGCGAGAAGGACAAAGTTGTGGCCAACGAGATCAAAGTCATGGTCATCGATCCGAAAGAGATCGACCGCTATGCGCGCGCGATCGTTCGTATCGCAGACAAAGGACATCCGGCCGGGAGCGTCGGGCTGGTGCGCGCCGTCAACACCTACGGCACCGCGTTTCAGTTCCTGGTGATGCGCCGCGGGCCCGCCTATGGCCGAGCACTCGGCATGGCGGCGGGAGACCGCGCGTTGTCACTGGTCGAGCAGCGAGGCGACGTGGAGACACTCATTGCCGGGGACATCGGCGAGATCCACGAGCGGGTATGCCTGGCTGAGGAAGAAGCGCAGGCGCGGGAACAGGATCAGGACACGGCCTAGGAGGCTGAATCGCTGACTCTCATGCGGAGGCTGACCGCGCCGCGGAGATCGAGCCACATCGTGGCGCCGGCCGCTCCCAGGCGGAGTACCGCCGTGTCGCAGTGCGGGCAGCGCAGAATCGCTCCCAGCTCCAGGCCATAGGCCATGAGAGCGCCGACTGCCGAAGTGGCGCCGCAACCAGCACAGACAATCAGGGCGCCACTCGGCTCGCCACAGAACACCTGGGTCAGGACACCGGCGGCGGCATTGCCATCGAGCCGGGTCGTCTCCTCATCTTCGAATTCGCCCATCTTCAACCTCCAGTCGGGCCGAAACGCTCGGTCTTGACCCGTGCGGGCGGATAGCCGATCGAGACCAGGGCGCTCGCCACGTTTTCGACGAGCTGAGTCGGACCGCAGACGTAGGCGAGTCGTCCTGACTCTGGCTCGCCGGTAGCCTCTGCAAGCATCGCCGCGTCGATGCGGCGGGTGTAGCCATTCCATCCGTCCGGATGCGATCGGGTCAGCGTGTGGATAACGCTTATCGCCGGATCGGCACTGAGTCGTTCGAGCTCCTCCCGAAAGATGATCTCGTCCCACGAGCGCGAGGAGTAGAGCAGGGTGGCAGGGATGTCGCTGCCGATCGCCTCCCGGTAGCGGAGCATCGACATCAAGGGCGCGACACCAGAGCCGCCGCCAACGAGAAGTAGGGGGCCGCCGTTCGCCTCCGTCCAGGTGAAGTAGCCGCCGATCGGCCCCCGCAGCTCCAGGTGGTCACCCGGGCGTAGCACTTCGCTCAAGTACGGGGAGACTTCGCCGTCGGCGATCCCCTCGATGGTCAGGTCGAGGCGCCCGGCGGCTGGTGCGGAGGCGATCGAATACGACCGCTGCGCCTGGTAGCCATCCTCCGCGGTGAGGCGGATGTCGACGTGCTGGCCAGGAAGATGCCCCGGCCAGGCTTCCGACTCGAGACGCAGCGTCATGACGCGCGGTGTCTCGATTTGCTTCTCGACCAGGAGGGTGAGTTGCCAGCCTAGTCGCCCTGGTATCGCTGTTCCCGCCATGGGTCACCATAATCGTGATAGCCGAGCGTCTCCCAGAAGCCGGGACGGTCGCGGGACATGATCTCGAGACCGCGCACCCATTTCGCGCTCTTCCAGAAATAGAGATGCGGCACGAGCAACCGGGCCGGGCCGCCGTGCTCCGGCGCCAGCGGCGCGCCGCCGTACGCGAATGCCACCCAGGCCTTGCCACCCACGAGATCCGCCAGCGGCACATTCGTGGTGTAGCCCCCGTCGCAGAAGGCTGTCACAAAGTTCCCGTCCGTCTCGACGCCGTCGAGGAGCGTATCGATCGCGACGCCCTCCCAGACGGTGTCGAGCTTGCTCCATTTGGTGACGCAGTGGATGTCGACGGTGACGGTCTCGCTGGGCAGCGCGCGGAACTCGTCCCAGGTCCAGCGCCGTGTGGGATGTATCGCTCCTCTGATGGCAAAGTCCCACTGCGCGAGCGGCGTGTGCGGGGTAGGCCCGGCGGAAAGGACCGGGAAATCGGTGGTCTCGTACTGGCCCGGCGGGATGCGATCGGCGCGGCCCTCGGCAGTGCGTCGCCGGCCGGTGAAGCCGCGGGTGAAGAAATCCGACATCGAGGCGCCCTCGCTCTCCAACG
>JAICRA010000008.1 GCA_025937615.1 Thermomicrobiales bacterium
GACGACAGCGGCACGACCAAAGAGGGGCGCCAAGAACGTGCTGAAGAACCTGTCGCGGAGCCGGTCGCCACGAGTGCGATTCCCGACGAGGCGATCGCCGCACTGGAGAATGCGGGCGCGACGACTGACATCTATCTACCGCCGGCGCCGCCGCTGCCGATGCCTCCTTCACAGGCTTTCCTGCCGATTACGCCCACGCCCGTCAGCGATGGCACTCCGACTCCCGAACCCGAGACGCAAGCGGATGTGCCACAGCTCGCTGAAGATTGGTCTGATGAACCTAGTCTGACCGCCCTCATTCCAGAATCACCAGAAGTGACCGACGCCGCCATCGTCGACGCTGCCCTCGCCGAGACGGACGAGGATGAGTCAGGGAAGAAGCGCGACCGGTCATCGAAGGACGGGCCGTCTCAAGAGAACCAGCAGTCGGCGTACACCGACGATGCTATGGGCTGGTCGATGGCGCCAGTTGATCTGGGGCAGTCCGCGGCACTACTCCAGACGACGGATGAGACGACTGGCGCCACGACGGAGTCGACGGCAGCCGAACCGGCCACTGCAACCGAGCCGGCGCCCCAATACGATCCGGCTACGGGGTTGGAGATCGACCCCACCACCGGGCTGTTGATCGATCCCACCACTGGCTACCTGCTCGATCTCATCAATGGCCGCATCATTGATCCCCGGACCGGTTATCTCGTCCATCCGATGACAGGGTTGCTGATCGATCCCACCACCGGCGCGCAACTCGACCCGGTGACCCTGGCGGTCGTCATCCCCGCGGGATTTGGCAGTGATACGCCGGAATACATCCCGGGGAGTGACTCGATGCGCGGTACGATCGAGACTGTGGTTGACGACACCTATGACAACGCGACCTACCAGGTCGTCCCCCCGACGGACGGTCCCACGCAGCCGGTAGATGAGATCGTCGTTCCGACCGAGGCGGGCGACGCGCGCGAGATTTCCTAGGTATTCTCGGAATTAGAGGCGTTCGAGCTTGCGGCAGCCGCGGCCTTCAGGTTGGCGGTCTTCCTCGGCCTGCGGTACGCTGAGCGCGCCCCGCCCCGGTCAGGATGCACGTGAACGAAGGCAACGACAGGCCGGGGTTCCGGTTTGGACGTACTACCGTCTCGGTCGCGGTCGGCGATTTGCTCGGCCAGGAGGCTGAGGTGATCGTGGTCGCGGCCAACCGGCGTGGGGTCCTGGGACCACTCGCGACACCAGGTCTGAGTGGGTTGCGCTCTCTGGGCGGATCCGAAATCGAGCGAGAGGCAATGAGCCTAGCTCCGCTCGAGTTGGGCACGGCGGTCATGACCGGAGCGTCCGGTCTGGAAGAACGGGGTATCCGTGCCGTCGTCCACGCGGTCATTCATCCGGCGCTTGGCGAGCGAGCCGGTATCGAGGATGTGCGGCGAGCGGTCCCCGCGGCGCTGACTGTAGCGTCGAAGAGCCGCCTGCGAACGGTGGCCATGCCGCTCCTGGGAGTGGAGTCGCTGGCGGCGAAGGCGGATGTCGACGCGATGGTCGTGGCAGTCGTCGATGAGCTCGTTGGGAGTCTGCGCCGCGCCATGCCCCGGGTCGACCGCTTGACGATCGTGTGCCGGTTCGCCGAGCATGCGGATGCCGTCGAAGCAGCGCTCGCCAAAGCGCGAGAACGTGTATGGACCCGGGTGCCTTAGCGGACCGTACCTCGATCTCCAAAAAGCCAAGGATTCCCCGGTCAACCGGCGTTGCCTGGCGGCTAGCGCCCTTCGCCGATAGGCGTCGCGTCGATCTCCTGATTCGTCTGTTTGGGGCGAGGGTATTGCCGATCGGAGCGAACCAGGGTCGGCTTGCGACGATGAGGTTCCCCGCTGATGTGACCGAACACGCCCTGCGCCGTGTGCGGTCGGTGCGGGACTGGGATCTGGCCTGGACGTGGGCGGCGCAACGGTTTCTCGGTGAAGGGCGAATCCACCAACGAGTTGGCCAGGAAAATGCGGCGGCGCTTTCTCAGCAACACGCGGCGCTTGCCTACCATCTGGCCGGAATGCTGGTATTCGACGACCCGCGCAAGATCCGGGCGCTGCGCGCCTCGGCCTCATCACTCTACGCTCGATCGTTGCCGTTGTTGCGACCAGCGGTGCGACGTATTGAAGCGCCCTGGAGAACCACTCATCTGCCGGGCTATCTGGCTTTGCCGGAGAACGTGTCTACCCCAGTGCCGCTAGCGGTCTTGCTCAATGGATCGTCGACCAGCAAGGAAGAGACGCTCCTGTGGAGCGAGGCATTTCTCGACCACGGTTTGGCCGTGCTGGCATTGGACTGGCCCGGGAGTGGAGAAAGCGCACTGCACGTAGCGCCGACTCCCGACTGCGGTGATCTCATGGATGGGATCACCACTGTTATGTCTAGCGAGGCAGCGATCGATGCCACCTGCATCGGTCTCGTTGGATTCAGCCTGGGTGGCGCCGTCGCTGCCCTGGTCGCCGCCAGTGACCGACGGGTGGGAGCCATCGTGGCCGTGACGCCGCCCTTTGATCCCCGACCATGGTTCACGCGGGCTCAACCGCTGCTGGTAAGGCATCTGGCCGCTATCGCCGGCGGCGAAGAAAAGTTGACGAAACTGAGCAGCGAGTTCGCGTTGTCCGGCATCATCGGGCGCGTGCGATGTCCAGTGCTTGTGTTCGGCGCCGGTCGTGACCTCATCGTCCCACCGGAGGAAGCGATCAGGTTCTGTGCGGCCGTCGGTGAGCGGGGTACCTTGCTCTGGTATCCAGACGGGCGCCACGGGCTCTATGAGGAGCTCTCCGACTGGACAACGGAAGCGGCGCGCTGGCTGAACTCGGTCCTGGCGGGTGTTTCCGCGTCCACCCGGGTGGAGCATGCTGTCGAGGCGCCAATCGTCGAACACCGGAATGTCTCGGGGGTTCAAGCCCCCGCTTGACTCCCCCGTGAAGCGCTCCTACACTCCGGCGCGGTCAACCAGCACCAGGACCCCATGACGAATGTCGAACTGCCCGCGCAGCGTCGTCTATTTGACTACGGACAAACCGTAAACAGTCTTCACGAGGCTTGGCACGCGCATGGCCACGGACGAGCTGCTCAACGAAATCCGTGACCTGATCGCGGAGCGCGAAGAGCTCGGCATCCGTGGTCTGGCTGATCGCCTCGGACCATCCGACTGGGCCGACATCGTCGTGCGGCTGGATGAAGACGAGGTCATCGTCCTCCTCGAGTCGGTCCCGGACGACGAGATTCCGGAGATCCTGGAGGAGCTTGATCCGGCAAATGCCGCGGCCATCCTCCGTCTGCGCTCCCGCGAGGAAGCCGCCGATCTCCTCGAGGCGATCGATCCGGACGACGCCACCGACATCGTCGCCGAGCTCTCCTCCGAAGATCGGGAACAGATTCTGGAGGCGATGGAGCCGGACGAAGCCGCCGAAATTCGGCAGCTCTCCATCTATCCGCCCGATACCGCAGGGGGGCGGATGACTCCGGCGTTCGTCGCCATCTCCCCGGAGGTGCGTGCCGACGACGCGATCGTGCTCCTGCGTCGTGTCGCCGAGGAAGCAGAAACGATATATTATGTCTATGTGATCGACGCCGAAGAGCGCTTGCTTGGCGTCCTTTCCCTCCACAATCTCGTGTTGACGCGACCACAGACCCCGGTCAGCAACGTCATGGTCGCCGACCCCATCCGTGTGCGCGCCGATGCCGATCAGGAGACGGCCGCGAATCTCCTCGTCGATAAGAACCTCCTGGCACTGCCGGTGGTCGATGAGCAGGACCACCTCCTCGGCATCATCACCCAGGACGACGTCGCGGACGTCCTTGAAGAAGAGACAACCGAGGACTTTGAGCGCATCGGTGGCTCGCAGCCACTCGACGTGCCGTACCGGTTCGCCACGGCGGGATTGCTGGTGCGGCGGCGCATTGGCTGGCTGCTGATCCTCTTCGTCGCAGGACTCCTGACCAGCCAGGTGCTGGAGCACTACTCCGAGCGGTTACAAGGTGTCCCTGCGCTGATTCCCTACATCCCGCTGATCATCGGCATTGGCGGCAATGTTGGGAGTCAAACGGTGACCACATTGGTGCGCGCGATCGGAGTCGGCGAAGTTCGCCTCGTTGACGTGGGATGGGTACTGGCCAAGGAGATGGCTGTCGGCCTCTCCGTCGGGTTGATCATGGGGATCGTCGGCTATCTGCGCGTCGGGTTTCCCGAGGGCTTCCAGATCGGTCTCGTCGTCGGCGCGACGATCGCCTGCGTGGCGCTCTGGTCGGCAACCGTCGCCGCGGTGCTGCCGCTCGTGCTGGAGCAAATTGGCATCGATCCGGCGGTCGTCTCGGCGCCATTGATCTCAACATTCGTCGACGCCACCGGTTTGCTAATCTACATGACCATCGCCGGGCTGCTCCTGCTTCAGTTGTAACTAGGTGATGGGTGACGGTTCATAGATGATTGACTATCACCTGCGATCCAACCCCCCATGATCCTCGTTACAGCCAGCCGATGCGGCGGAAGATGCCAACCTCGATGGTGGCTATGAGCACCATCAGCCCCAGCGCGAAAGGGTAGCCCCAGCGCCAATCGAGCTCAGGCATGAATACGAAGTTCATGCCGTAGATGCCCGCGATGATTGTTATTGACATAAGGATAATCGAGTACGACGTGAGGCGTTTCACAACGACATTGAGCGTGTAGGAGACCATCGAGAGGTTCGCGTCGAGCACGCTCGACAGGATGTCGCGAGAGATGTCGACGGTATCCGTTACGCGCAGAAGATGGTCATACACATCCTGGAAATAGACAACCTCCTTTACATTGAAGAGTGGGGGATCGCGGCGGATCAAGACATTCATCACGTCCCGCTCAGGACCAGCCACCCGGCGGATCATCAACAGGTCGCGCCGGAGGCGGAGGATCTCTGCTTGCAGCGTCGGTTGCCCCGCTAGGATGATCGACTCCTCGAGCGTGTCCGCGCGCTCAGCGATATCGTCAAGGACCGGAAAGTAGCCGTCGACAAGTGCATCGAGCACGGAGTGGAGGAGGAACCCGACGCCATGCGTACCCAGCGCGGCGGCATTTGTCCGCCAGCGCTCGGCGGTCTGGGCCATGACCGGCAGGTCGCTCTTGTGGAACGTCACCAAGTAGTGCTTGGCAAGGAAGATATCGACCTCGTGTGCGGCGACGACCATGTCCTGGCTGGTCAACCCGTAGAAGACGATGAACTGGTAGCCGTCGTACTGATCGACCTTTGGCCGCTGCCCACCGCGTGTCACATCTTCGAGGGCAAGCGGGTGAAAGTGAAACTCCTCGCCGATACGCGCGATCTCATCGGGAGTCGGATCGACGACGTCGACCCAGAGCGTCGTCTGCCGGTGGGTTATGAGCTCGCTCAGATCCTCGAGGCGCGTTTCGGACACCGGCCCGTTCGGACTGGAATGCACGATGACCTGGATCATGGCTCATCCCCGCGCACGACGGCGTCCTCGCCGGACGCGGCGGAAGCGTAACAGGGCAGTAGGGGAGGGGTCAGGCGCGCGCGGACCCGCTCACAAGCCGACGCAACATCGGCCACACACCCATTCGCGCGGCAATGTCGATCACGAAGAGCGCGAGCGCCAGGCCAATGGGGACGTACCAGACCGCACGATGCTCGCGCAGTGGACTTCCACTGGAGGTGGCGGCGTCCCAGACCGCGGCGGGATCGTCGAGGGAGAGCGCCCGACCATTAGTGCGGGCGGCGAGTGAGGCGAGGAGGGAAGGACCCTCTGGGGCGGGGAGCGTCTCCGGTGACGGCGGCACGGTGATGCCCGCCACTTCGACCAGCGGGCCGCTCGCCCGCTCCTGCCGCACCTCGACAGCGTAGGCGCCGGGGGCCGGAGCTGGTAGACGCAGCGTGTATTCGCCTGGGGCCGTCTGCGTCAACTCCTGGGTCACGACCGGTTCTCCCGAGGATGAGGTAACAGTGGCAAATGTCGGCAGGAAGTCGGCGAAATCCCCGCTCTCGCCCGCTGCGGTGACGGTCATGACCATATCCGCGCCATCCCGGTGCGTGGAGACGGTCAAAGGACGCCGCTCTGGGTCGGGAAGTGCCCAGCGCACGGCGGCAGCCCAGAAGTCGTCGTACCCCTCCCACATCGTCCATGGTGCGGCTAAGTCCGACCCGTTGTCCGCCGTCCAGGCGATGACGCGCCCGAGCCCATACTGCCATTTGGCAAGCACGGGATCCTCGCGGTCGGAGGTCAGGATCACCTGCGCGTCCGGCTTCGCCTCGGCAAAGTCATAGCCCGCCAGGTCGGGCAGACTTTTCGGGTCGACTCCTTCCAGAATCGAGCTGGGAGCCGTCTGGATGGGTCTGAATGCGCCTCGGATGACCGACTGGCTGCCGGCGCTGCGAGCCTCTTCCAGCGTCAAGCGCGGAATTTCCTCATCACGGACCGTGAAGTGATAGCGCCCGCCCCCTTCGTCGGCCAGAAAGTTGAGGAGGTCGGTGTCGGCATCCTCGCCAATTGCGATTGTGGAGAGCGTCGTGCGGTCGGCGAGGGCGTCATCGAGCAACCGTTGATAGCTCTCGCGGGTGCCGGTGCGGGCCTTGCCGTCAGAGAGGAGCACGATGTGCCGGGCATCGGCTTCGGCATTGCGGATGGCATCGAGTCCGACCGAAAGCGCGGGCAGGATCTCGGTGCCGCCGTCCGGTTCGATCGCCGCGATCTT
The DNA here is from genome assembly GCA_025937615.1 of Thermomicrobiales bacterium. The sequence continues at coordinate 6,704 of JAICRA010000008.1, forward strand.
GCGGTCGATAGCGGCCCGCGTCGACTCGTCGCCGATCGTGGTCAGCGGGACAATCCACTCTTGACGGTCGTTGAAGACGATCAAGCCGACCTGATCGCCTTCGGCAAGCGAGCGCGCGGCCAAGCGTACTGCCTCCTTGGCCATCTCGATCTTGCCCTTACCGCCCAGTGGGTCGTAGCCCATCGACCCCGACTTGTCCATGATCAGCAGCAGCGCGACCCGCTGGCGCTCCCGGCCGTCGGTAACTTTCACCGTGACCGGCAGGGCGTCCTCGAGCGGGGTGCCGGCGTAGCCGCCGGGTCCGTAGGCGGTAGTGCCGCCGATGACGACCAGACCGCGACCAAGCGAGCGTGTCGCCTCGCGCAGGCCGGCCACCTGATCGAACGTCAGAGCCGCTGCTGGAACATTGTCGAGCACGAACCCGTCCCAAGCGCCGAGCTCCGAAAGTCGGGAGGGGATGCCAGTCGGTTCCGTGACGGTCACCTCCGACCCGCCTCGCTCCAGGATCCCTTGCATGACACCGGAGTCGGCGCCTTCCGGTACGATGAGAAGGATGCGCGGGCGGTCACGCACGACGATGCCGTGTGGCACGCGGTCGTCGCCTGGGCGGCGATCCACTTCCGAGTCGCCCTGGACTCTCACCTCGAGTGAATGAAATCCGGGGGCGAGGTCATCGAGTGTGAAGGCGCGCGAGCTGAGACCCTCCTCAAGATCGACCTCCTCGCTCGTCTTGACCTGGCCATCGACGAGGAGCTCGACCGTGGCTGGTCCGTCACGACCGGTTTCGACGCCAGCCAGCACTGTGATCGGCTCTCCCTCCCAAGCGGACGTCGGCGCTGAGATGCCATCGACCCGCAGGTCCGAGTCGTTGATCCCAGGAAGAGCCAGGACGTCGATCGGCACGCTCTCGAGCGAGGCCTGCGAGGCCTGGTCGATGGCTTGACCGACGTTTTCAGCGCCGTCGGAGACGAGCACGATGCGGCGACCGCCACCGAGTGGCAAGGCTCGGGCCAAGCCCAGCCCCGCGCTGATGCTGGTGAACGTGGGATCGAGCGTAGCGCCGTTGGTTGTGACCTCGGCTGCCGCATCTTCGCCGAGGAGATCGCGAGCGGATCCCGGTGCCGTGGCCAGGACCGGTTTGGCGCCGAAGTTCACGATAGCGGCCCGACGCTCGAGAGGTGCGGCGGCCAAGGCATCCCGCAGCCAGCGATCTGCCGCATCCCGAGCCTCGGCGGTGATGCTGTCGGAGTGGTCGACGACGAAGACCACACCGCCCGTAGCCGATCCTGAAGCAATCATCGGCTCGGCCAGACCGAGCGCGAGCAGCGTGACGACCGCGAGCCGCCACAGCAGCGCCAGCCGCGGCAGTCGACCACGGCGAGTCCCCAGCCAGATACCTGTTAGCGCAAAGAGCGGCACCAGGATCAAGAGCCAGAGCGCATCTGGACGCGCCCAAACAAGGGACGTCACGTCACACCGCGAAGGATGGGCCGCTTCGTCGCTCTCCGGACGGATGGCCAGAGTGCCGTTATCCATTCGGCAACGATGACCAGCAGGGCGACGAGGGCCAGCATCGGCCAGAGATCGATGCGCTCCTCTCGCTGAGCCGCCACACCGGACCCGGATGCCGCGGCCAGCGCCGACGCCAGATTCGGATCGATACGGAGGTCCGACTCCCGCTGATGACCGGCGTTGACGACGAAGCGGGTCGTTCCGAGATCGATCCCCGCGGCGTCAGTTTCCGTGACAGTGTAAACACCGGCAGCACCGGTGTCCGTGTAGACAATGTCCCGCGCGATCGAGCCGGTCGCGGTATCGCCCTCATCTTGAGTCCCCGTGGAAAAGACCGGGAGCAGCGCGGGTTCGCCGGAAGGTGGGACGATCTCGACCGAGGCTGTCGATGCGCGCGGCTCGTAGACGAGCGGTTCTCCCAGTGGTATTGCGGCTGGGATGCCGTCGGGAGCGAGCGCCTCGACCATGTTCGCAATCAGGACCGGAAACGCGACGCGCTTCGGTAAGTTGGACGTCTCGGGGTCGACGGTCAGAACCACGGCCGGCTGCTCGTTGATCTCGGTGCGAAAGAGCAGGGGACCATCGGTGGAACCGACAATCTCCTCGTCTCCGGCACCGAGCGTGAAGATGGAAGTCGGTCCAAGGGTGGCGCCGGACAGGTCGACACCTTCCAGCAGCGGATCACCGGCACGCACCCGTGCGACGTCGGGATCGGTAACGCCCTCGGTCACCGCGAACGGCCCTCCCACCGGAGGCCCGATCCAGAGACTTGCGGTGTCGATCTTCGACAGAGTCTCGGTGGACGGTGCAGTGCGGTCGAAGACGACGAGATCGTAGCCACCAGCGGCGATCGCGGCCAGATTGTCACTCGGTTCAATGGTGAGCTGAACGTTCTCGATCGCTGTAAGGGCGCGCGAGAGCGCACCGGGAAGGTCTGAGACCAGCAGGATGCGCGGTGCGATGGTCGTAGTGGCTGTTTCGCTTGGGAGCAGGGATGCGGTGTTGTCGGCGCTGAGGTTGTCGGCTTGCTCGATGCGTACGGTGAGCTCGGTCACACCGGGGGGCAGGAGCCAGCGCAGCGGTTCAACGGCTCCCCCTCCGGCAATCGTAACGTCGGAACGGCCGATCTCGAGCCCATCGCCCTGCAGCGAAACCGGAACGGTGAGACTCTGCGGCCCGAAATTGGCAACCGAGGTATAGAGCCCGACGGTGCCGTCACGGCTGGGGCTCGGTCTGGCCGAAATATCGATGACGGCCAGATTGGCGCGCTCCTCATCGTCCTCAGCTCTACCCGCGATCACGAGCGTCACTGGTGCGTGAACACCGGTCACGACTGCCGGGTCGGCGCTAACTGCGCCGTCGCTGATGACGACCACCTCCCGGTCAAGATTCGGCAGAAAGAGATCGCCAGCCAGCGCCAGGGCACCATCGAGATCGGCGCGTCCTCCCGGCTGGGCGACCAGCGCCAATCGTTCGCGGAGAGCGACGAGCGATGCGTCGTCGGTTGCGGTCAACGTCACGGGGCGGGTGCCCATCAAGATCACGGTCGCGACGTCGCCCTGGCGGAGCGGAGCCAGGCGATCCAAGGCCTCGAGGCGGGCCGCTTCCCAGCGCGAGAGCGATGTGGCACCGGGTGTGGCATTCATGCTGGTCGACCCATCGAGCAGGAGGATGAGGTGACGCGGCTCGGCATGCAGCCCCGGCGCCAGAGCCGCCAGTTGAGCAGCGGTGGCAGGTCGTGCCAGCGCGATGGCGAGTAACGCGGCGGCGGCGATCTGAAGCAGGAGAGGCAGGGAGAGTGGTGGCCGTCGTAAGCGGCGTGCCTCGGCTGGTCGCGGGTTTGCCGCCTCCCAAAAGCGGAGCGACGGTACCGGGCGGCGAGTCGGCGTGGTGTGTCGCATGTGGAACAGGATGATGACCGGGATGGCGACCAGGGCGGCCAGCCCGAGTGGGGCGAGCAGGTTCACGCCACGACCCCCCGCTCGTGAAGCAGTGCCATGGTCAGGTCGTCGACGCCCCAGGCGGTCGAGACTCGGGCGTAGGCTGCCTGTTCCGCGTCGCACGCCGCTTCCAGACCTTCGAGCCAGGCAGTCACTCCAGCGGCATACCGTGCCACGAGGTCGTCGTCAGGAGCCAGGCGCAGGATCGCTCCGGATTCCCGGTCGACCAGCTCGACCGATGTCACTCCAATTCCATCATCTTCACGCGTCAACCAGGCGGTGGCCGCGTCGGCCGCGATTTCCGCCTCGTCGACGATGTGCAGCACAGCCGTTTGCCAGCCGCGGGCACGCAGTTCATGGAGAGCCGCTTGCAGCTCCTCTGGCTCACCAGAAAGCAAATCGGAGATGAGAAAGAGGAGACCACGGCGGGAGCGACCATGGGCGTAGGCCTCGATCACCGGCGTCAGAGCGGTCCCGCCGATCGGTTGCATGCGTTGCAGGTGCCGCAAGACGGGTACCACCTGAGACCGCCCCTGCACCGGTCCGTAAGGTCTGCCCAGCGCTTCGGTGAACGGCACGATCGAGACGCGATCGAATCCCCAGAGAGCGATATACGCAAGCGCGCCGGTGAGGCATCTGGCAGTCGAAAACTTCGTCGGCCGGTCGTCGTTGCCGCGCCAGTCCATCGAGGCGCTGCTATCGAGCAGGAAATGGACCGATAACTCGGTCGTGACCTCGCTCAGCCGTACGAAGAGGCCGTCCAGTCGGGCATACGTATTCCAGTCGATGCGGCGGAAGTCGTCCCCCTGAGAGTACCGCTTGAAATCGGCAAACTCCGGCGACGCACCGCGCCGGCGCGATCGATGTTCGCCGGCTAGTCCCTCGGTGCGGGCGCGACCGGCGACCAGGGAGAGGCGGCGGAGGCGGGCGAGCGTGCGCTCGTCGAGCAGGAGATCACCGGCGGCCGACTTGGCCGGGTCGATGCTGACAGTCGCGCGCTTCGAGAACGGCCGCCAGCTGCGAGAGCGCATCGACCCAAACCTGCCGCTGCTCCCACCTGACGGCTGCATATCGGAGGCGCTCATTCGCCGCCTCCGTTGGAAAAATAGCGCTCGACCGTTTCCCGGTGCTCGGCGGGGACCCGGTTGGAGTCCGGTCCCGCGTCACCGACTTCGCCTTGCACGGCGAATCCGGAACCTGCCGTCACCCCGGCGCCGGAGCCGCGCATCGCCGACCCGCCGTCGGACGAGGTCTGCACGCCTTGCTGACCCGAGCTGGTTGGGAGTGCGACACCAGGATTGGCGCCTTCGAGGGCAGCGGGATCGGCTTCGGCGGCGCCGCCGGTCGAAACATCGGCATCGGCGGGATCTTCGCCCGCGCCCACCGAGAGATTGGCGGCCGATGCCGACCCTTCTTCTCCGGTGGGGTCGCCGGATTCGCCGGTGCCAGCACCGGCACCTTGTTGTGCGGTTGCCGAGTCTCCTTCGCTCTCCACACCATCAGCGTTCGTCCCAGGTTGGGACGCATCCGCGGGAGCCCCGCCTTCACCCGGACCGGGCTGATCCGCGTCCCCGGGGGCAGTGGCCCGTCCGCTCTCACTCGATTGCCCCGACTCTCCCGCGGCGCTCTCACCGCCATCTTCACCGGGCTGGGCGCCAGATTCGCTCCGCGCCGCGTCTCCTTCCGAGCCGCTAGCTGCGTTGGCATCGACACCGCTTCCTGGATCACCCGCGGCGCTCGACTGCGCGCTGGCGTCGCTCGGATCGCCACTCTGAGTCTGGGCGCCTGACTGGCTGCTGTCGCCACCCCGCTGGGTCTGGCTCTGCCGCGCGTTACGCATCTGGGAGGCCAGCTCGTCTTGTGGAATGACTTGCTCTCCGGCGCGCTCCACCGCGTCGGCGAGATCCCTCATCTCCGTGCGAGCGGCCTCATCGCCTTGGCGTAGCCCGGAGGCGGCGTCACGCGATGCTTCGTGGAGTCCGTTGCTCTCCGGCTGCATCGTCTCCGAAGCGCGCTGCAGATCCTCGGCGAGCCCCTCACGCGCTCCGGGCGACAGCTCACCAGCCTGCGCCGCCGCGTCGCGAATCTGCTCGCCGGCCGCGTCGTAGTCGCCGCGCGCGATCTCCTCGGCCGCCGGCCGGGTCACCGCGTGATCGGAGAGCGCGGCCGCCAAGGCCTGCAGGTCTCGCCGGGTTTGAGCCGAGCGATCAGCGCGCTCCAGCACTTCCTGGACGGTGGGCGCCATCGCTGCCGCTTCCAGCTCAGCAGCCGAGGGCTCAGGCTCGGCAGGCCGTTCAATAGCGGGGGTGAAGGGCGGCACCTGGGCTACGGCAAGCTCTGGCAAGCCGCCTCCCAAACCACGAAGGAATGCCAGGGTCGCCAGGACCAGGGCACAAAAGACGACGAGCACGACCTCTTGCACAGGGATGACCGGGCGCAACCGGCGGTCTTTGCGCAGGGCAGCGATGGCGTTAGCGGCGTCGGCCATCTGTAAATAGACGACCGGGGCTCGCTCTCCCGGCCCAGGAACGCCGAGACCGAGGTCATCGAGCGCGGTGCTCAGCCGTTCCTGGAGCCCGAACGTACGGTCAAGCATTCGCGCGGCCAGTGGGCGGGACGGTTTGCTCAACGCGGCCAGAACCAGGCTGGCAAGCAGCAGCATGACGCCCGCTACAGCGGCTGGTCGCGGATCGAACGTGGGGCCACCCAGGACGTCGAGCGCCATCAGCACCGCGGCAAAGGCCAGCGCGAGCCAGATACCGCGGCAAATTGCCGCCGCAGCCAGGGTGACCCAGAGACGACGGCGTACGCGGTCGATGCCAATCACGACCGCGTCCCCAGCAAGACCGAGATCCCGCGGCGGGGCGGGGGTTCGCGCTGGCAATGCCGGCTTGGGTGAATCGGACCA
>JAICRA010000229.1 GCA_025937615.1 Thermomicrobiales bacterium
TTCGCCCATCGGCGACGATCGGAGTCACGACGCCTTCGACTCGACCAAAACGCACGATCCCCTCACCGACGGGCGGCGCTGGGCACCGGAATGTCGACCCGGGTCGCGGCGGGATCCACGGTCGACTCGAAGGCCGTCTCGCGATCGGTCGGAAGCGTCAGGGCAACCAGAGATCCGATCACCAGCAGAATGGTGAGACTGGCCAGTGCCACCTGCATGCCGAAGAGGTCGGCGATTCGACCGGTGATCGGCACCCCTATCCCGCCCGTGACGAAGCCGAGGCCGAGGATGACCCCGGACGCCACGCCGACCCGGCCCGGCACCAGCCGTTGTGCCATGACCAGCGTTATCGAGAGCGACGCGTCGCAGAAGAACCCGACCAGTGCCGCCAGAAAGATCCCGTAGCGACCGGGGAAGCTGGCGTAGAGCAGCAACGCCGGAATCGTCAGCAACAGGGTTGACACGATGACTCGACGCTGCCCGATGCGGTCGGCGAAGCCACCGCCGAGGAGGGTGCCCACCGCCCCGGCGAGGATGATCGCCGCCGCCAGCGAACCGTAGTACGCCTGGCTGAAACCGAGCTCGGAGTACCAGATGGGGCTCAACTGCAAGACCGAGAGAAAGACCCACGAGCGCAGCATCGTCACCAGGATGACGCGCGAGAGGGCTCCCCACTCCGAGGTGGCCCGCATTGCTCGCGTGGCGGCCGCCCTCGCCTCTCGCGCGCGCTCCACGACACGCATCTGGGGCCAGATGAGCGTTGCGGCAGTAAATCCGGGAACAAGGAGACCGAGCGTCCCGCGCGGACCGAAGGCGCCAAGCAACACCGAACCGACGATCGGACCTAGCCCGTAGCCGATCCCCCCGGCGACCGTGTAAAAGGACATCGCCGAGTTCCGGTGCTCGTCCTTGGAAACCGCCGCCGCGTTCGAAGCGCCGAGCGGGTGGAAGGCGCCGGAGCCGATCCCGGCGAGAGCGGCAAGCGCGATGAAGGCGAGATAGCTCGTGACGAAGCCGTAGCATGCGGCGCAGAGCGCACCCCAGACGAGGGTGGCTGGCACAAACCAGCGCCGGCCATGGGTATCCGAGAAGTAGCCGAAAAGCGGTTGTGTCAAGGACGACGTGGCTGTGAAGGCGAGCGTCACCAGTCCCAGTTGGGCATTCGTGAGACCGTACTGGAGTTTCATGGTCGGGAAGAGCACCGGCAGAACGCCGCCCAGCATGTCGTTCGAGAAGTGACCGAGCATCAGGACGACGAGCGCCCGGCTTCTCACAATCTGCAGTAGCGAGGTCACCGTCTGCTCGCGCTCCGTACCGCCCTGGGTCCCTACCCCTGTTCTGCCCGAGAATGATCGCATCTTCCAAACGGCGGAGTCGTCCTCAGGCAAGGGATCGACGATCCCGTTGACACGCTCGTACCCCGACTCGTAGCATCGCGGAATTCCCTGCGGAACCCCGAACACGCCCGCGCGTTGTATCCGGATGGACGCCCCGGAGCGCCTGTACGTACACACGGGCAGGCTGACCATGGAGACTGATAAGTGTGGCGTGGTGCGAGCGGAGGTTGGCACTCGGGCGCGCGGTCGTCCCGAATGGGACGACGGAGCGTACTGCGGGCTGGCGCCGGGGTTGCCGCGGGGGTGCTGGTCGGCGGGGAACAACGCCGGGTGCAAGCGATCCCGGGGCGTCAAACAGACTCGTTCACTGTCGGTGGGCGCTGGGTGGAAGAGGAGGGATTCCGACTCGCGCAGCGTGGAGATCCTGCCCAGTTCATCGTGTTCGCGACCGATTTCCCCTTTTACGCGCTTGCCCCAAGCTGGAGTGGCGAGGGCGATCCGGGCGGATCGGTTGAGTTGCTCTGGAGCCCGGATGGCGTGACCTGGTCCGAGTCGATCTGGATCGGGCGCGCGTCGCACAGCGGTCGGCCTGACCGGGATGGTCGCATTATCGGCAGTCTCGTCTCGACACCCGGAGCCACGTTCCTGCAGTATCGGACCTATGACAGTGCCGGTAACTTCGCGCCGCTGCCGGGATTCGAGATCGACTACATCGACGCCAGCGCGGGCCCATCGTTGGAACAAATAGCGAACCCGGCGCTGACTCCCGTTTTCTCTCCTCCGCCGCTGATTTCTCGTGCCGCCTGGGGCGCGGACGAATCACTTCGTTTTGGCAGAGGGGGCGAGGAGATCTTCCCAGTCGAGTACCAACAGGTCGAACACGTGATCATCCACCACGCCGATACCGCGAACTTCAACGACCCGGTGTTGGAGATGCGCTCGATTTACTACTTCCACGCCATCACTCGCGGCTGGGGCGACATCGCCTACAACTACCTCGTCGATTTCATGGGCAATGTCTACGAAGGCCGCGTTGGCGGAGAGGACGCGGTCGGCTGCCACGCCGAGGGCTACAACGCGGGGAGCTGCGGTATTTGCCTGATGGGCCGTTTCTTCAACGACCCGGCCACCCCGGAGATGCACAACGCCATCGTCTGGATCACCTCCTGGGCGGCCCGGAATCTGGATCCGACTGACGCCGCGCCCTTCCACGACATCTCGAGTCTGCCGACGATTTGCGGGCACCGGGACGTCAACAACACCACCTGTCCCGGCGACGAGTTCTACGTGAAGCTCGACACCGTCCGTACCGAAGCGCGTCACGTGATCAAGGGCCGCGACGACCCGGAGCCACCACCACCCGAGTGGTACCCCGGAATGCGGGTGCTCATGAACGCCGAAGGTGGCAGCCTCCGTGCCGGACCTGGGACCGATTTCGACGTCGTGACCAAAGTCGCCTTCGGGGAGCCGCTGCTGGTGCTCCAGGGTCCGACGACGAACGACTCGACTATCTGGTATCAGGTGCGCGGCGTCTCGCTCACGGGGTGGGTCGCCGAAAACCTACTTGTCCCGGATCCGAACCCGGCTCCCCTCGATCCGCTGCCGGCGGAAACACCTACTGACGAGGTGTCCACGGGCCCAGCGACCCCGCTCCCTTCAGGAGAAGATGCGCTACCGACTGAGGAGCCAGCCCCAGAGGCGGACCCTGTCGACGTTCCCGTCGAGAACGACGGGACCGGCAATGACCCGGAGGTTGGCGTCAACGGAGAGAAGGAGCAGCGTCAGGAGACCTGGCCGAGCTTCGCCCCCGGCACGGCAACGACAGTCGCCGACGGACCCCTCAACATTCACCTCGAGCCGGCGCTTTGGGCAACGGTTCTGACCGCACTGCCTGCAGGCTCCATGGCGATAGTCATCGCGGGACCGGTCGAGGGCGAGGGCATCGCCTGGTACGAGGTGGCGACGCCGGAGGGCGTCGAAGGCTGGTGTGACGGGTCTTATCTGCAAACACTTTGACCAGGGCGGGAGGGTGCCGGCGCCACCGGCGTTTCTCCTCCGTGGCGCGGAAGCGACTGCTCGCTTTTCCTGGAACGTGAATTGGGGAGAA
>JAICRA010000108.1 GCA_025937615.1 Thermomicrobiales bacterium
GACCTCTGGCCCGGCGAGATCCACGCCGTCCTCGGCGAGAACGGGGCCGGCAAGACCACGCTCATGAACGTGCTCGCCGGGATGTACCAGCCCGATTCCGGGACGATCCGCATCGCTGGCGAGGAGGTGCGGATCAGCTCACCGGCGGACGCGCTCCATCGCGGCATCGGTACGGTCTATCAGCACTTCACCCTCGTGCCGAATCTCTCCATCCTGGAGAACGTCGTGCTCGGCGCCGAAGGTGGGATCTTGGTCAATCTCGGCGCCGCGGAAGGTCGGGTGACGTCGCTGCTCTCCGACTTCGGGCTCGACGTCTCACCTCATACCGAGATCCGGCACCTGGCCCTGGGCCAGCGTCAGCGCGTCGAGATCATCAAGGTTCTCGTCCGGGGCTCCCGCGTGCTTCTCCTCGACGAGCCGACGTCCGTGCTCACCCCGGGCGAGGTGACGTCTCTGCTCAATCTGTTGCGTCGCCTACGCGACCAGGGCATCGCCGTGGTCCTCATCACGCACAAGCTGGGCGAGGCACTGGCGGTCAGTGACCGCGTCACCATCCTGCGCGGCGGGCGCAACGCCGGTGACCTGGGACCGGACGTCATTTCCGGGGCGAACCGGGAGAGTGTCCGCCAGCGCATCGTTGAGCAGATGTTCGGTGGATCCCAGTTGGGAGAGACACATCCGTCCGGCCATCGCCAGAACGGCGAAGCCTTGCTCTCGCTGCGCGGCATCTCGACGCTGGGAGATCGCGGCGCTCCGGCGCTGCATGATCTCTCGCTCGACCTGCATCGTGGTGAGATCTTTGGGATCGCCGGGGTCGATGGCAACGGTCAGAAGGAGCTGGGCGAGGTCATTGCCGGGCAGAGGCAGGCCACCTCGGGGCAGGTGCTCTTTGATGGTGTCGATATCACCAATCGGGGGGTCACGGTCGCGACCCGGCTCGGTATTGGATATGTCACCGACGACCGCCTGCACGAAGGCTCTGTCGCGAGCTCCAGCATCACCGACAACGTCGCCTTGAAGTCGATTGGGCGCAGGCCGTTCTCCAATGGCTTCTGGCTGAACCGGCGGGCGATGGAGGAGCACGCGCGCCATCTGATCGCCGACTTCGACGTCAAGGCGCCCGGACCGGATACCGCGATCGGCATGCTCTCGGGGGGCAACATCCAGAAGCTGCTGCTGGCCCGCGAGCTGGCGCTCGATCCGAAGCTGCTCGTTTGTAACAAGCCGACGACTGGTCTCGATCTGAGAACCGCTCGCTTCGTCCTCCAGTCGCTCCGCCGAGAGGCCGACGCGGGTAAGGTCGTGGTTCTGATCTCGTCGGAGCTCGAGGAGTTGATGGAGGTCAGCGACCGCATCGGCGTGATGTACAACGGCCAGCTGGTGGCCGTCATGCCGCGCGCCGAGGCAGACCTGGAGCTCCTCGGCGACCTCATGCTGGGCGGAGTGAGACGCCAGCGACGGGTACCGGCGTGACCCGAGCAGGATTTGCCCCGTCCCGCTTCACACCGCTGCTCACGTCACTTGCCGCCATCGCGGCAGCGCTCATCCTGGGCGGGGTCTTTCTGGCAATGCGCGGCAAAGATCCCATCGCCGCCTACAGCATGCTGATCAGCCGCGGGCTCGGCACATCCTATGGCATCACAGAAACCCTCATTCGGATGGCACCCTTGCTGATTGTGAGCGCGGGGTTGCTCATCTCGCTCCGCGCTGGTGTCTGGAACATTGGTATCGACGGGCAACTCCTGGTCGGCGCCCTCTTCGCGGGGGTAGCCGCGGCGGCCATTGTCGGACAGGTCCCAAGCCCCGTGATGTGGATGGTGGCGGCGCTGGCCGGAATGAGTGGTGGGCTGCTCTGGGCGCTCGTCCCCGGCATTCTGCGCGTTCGCTGGGGTCTCAACGAGATCATCACCACCTTGATGATGAATTATGTCGCCCTCAATGTGACGTCCTGGTTGGTGAAGGGACCCGTCAAGGACCCGGCCGTCGTACCACCGCAGACCATCCTCATCCCCCGCGATCTTCGTCTGCCAGCGATCCCCGGCACCACTGTCCACGTGGGTCTTCTCGTGGGGCTCATCGTGGTGCTGCTGGTAACGGTCCTCTTCCGGAACACGGTAATCGGGTTCATGCTCGACGTCCTGGGTCGAAACCGCCAAGCCGCCATCCATGCTGGGATGCCGGTCAATCGCCTGACGCTGGTCGCGTTGCTGGCGAGCGGCACACTCGCCGGGCTGGCTGGTGCGAACGACATCCTCGGTGTGAAGGGGTTGTTTCAGGGAAACTGGAATCCGGGATACGGTTTCGCCGCCTTCGCTCTCGTCTATCTCGCCCGGTTGAACAGTCTCTGGCTCATCCCCTTCGCCTACTTCCTCTCCTTCCTCGCCATCGGCGGGGAGATGATGGCGCGACCGTTGGGAATTCCGACCTACTTCGTCGAGATGCTCGAGGGATTGATGCTGATCTGCTTCGCGGTCGCCACCTACGTCGAACGGATGCGCTCTCCGTTTGCGCGCGCGGAAGAGGTCGAGACCGGTCCGGCTAATGCCGGCGAGCCGCCCGGGCCGGTGTTGGGTGATGGACTGCTCGAGCCGGTCGCTCAGTCGTCCGGAGGTCAGCTGTGACTATCGGCGGCATTCCCCTCGCCGCCTTTGTCACCGCGATGCTTGCCGCGGGTCTGGTGGCCGCGGCGCCACTCGTGATGGCGGCACTTGGCGAAGCAGTGGGGGAGAAGTCAGGGCTGCTCAATCTCGGCATCGAGGGGATGATGCTCTGCGGTGCCTTCTTCGGGTTCTACGCGGCCTACCAGACCGGCACCGCCCTTTGGGGCGTTCTGGCCGGGATTGGTGCCGGCCTAACCCTCGGGCTGCTGTTCGCCATCCTTACCGTCTCTTTACGCGTTGATCAAGTGCTAGTTGGGTTGGCGATCACCATTTTCGGCGGGGGGCTGACCGCGTTTCTCTACCGGGATATCTTTGGCGGGCAGAATCCCTCCCTCAACGTGGACACGCCCCGCCTGGCGATCCCATTGTTGAGTCGAATCCCCATCCTGGGTGATGCGGTGTTCAATCAGGGGTTGCTCTTCTATCTGGCTTTCGCATTCGTGCCGGTGTTCACGTTTCTGCTGGCCCGGACGCGCTTCGGGCTCCAGGTGCGCGCGGTCGGCGAGCATCCGTTTGCCGCGGACGCCGCCGGGGTCGACGTTGCCCGTACCCGCTACATCGCCGCCCTGATCGCGGGCACGATGGCCGGTCTCGCCGGGGCATTTCTCTCGGTCGCCGACTTGAAGATCTTCCAGGTCGGGATGACGGTCGGCACGGGGTTCATTGCCCTTGCGCTGACGATGGTGGGCGGCTGGAATCCGTATCGCATTCTGCTGGCCTCGGTCCTCTTCGGTCTCCTCCGCTCGCTCGGCAATGGTCTGCAGATACTTGGGATCAACGTTCGCACCGAGTTCATTACCATGCTTCCCTACATTGGGATCATGGTTGCCTTGGCGCTCCTGGCCGGACGAACCTCGCTCCCGGCGGCCCTCGGGGTGCCGTATGCCCGCGGCCGTCGCTAACCTGCTCGAACACCATGGGTGACGAAGGAGGTGAACCCCGCAACGAGATGCATGGCAAGACAGCAAGACGACACGTTGTGAGCCGTCAGTCAGTAGGGGTGCGGCACACCGCGCCCGTGCAAGGAGAGGACGAATGAATCGCCACCGCGTACGTCTGGCATTGATCGCGGCCGTCGCGCTGCTCGTGCAGATGACTGTTGCCGGACCGATTACCGCCCAGGACGCCACACCTGCGCCGGGTGAGACCGCCGGTGTGGCGGTCGACCAGATCGCCGTCGTCACCCCAGCATCGCGCACTAACCAGGGGTGGGATCAGCAGGCGGCGGATGCCGTTGAGTCTGTTGCCGAGGAGGCCGGGATCGAGGCTGTCGTCGCTGAGAACGCTGGGTACGAGGACATCACTCCCGTCTTGCGGGACCTCGCCGCGGGTGGCGCGGACCTCATCATCTGCCACGCCAGTGGCTACCAGACTGTCTGCCCGGAATTCGCCGCCGAGTCAGGAGTTCCGGTCGCGGTTATCGAGAATCCAGACGCCGTTTCCCCAGGTCTCGTCGCTGACATCGAGACCCAGGCCCAGGAAGTCGCCTACCTTGCCGGTGTGCTTGCCGGCGAAGTGACAGAGACGGGAACGGTCGGGGTGGTTGTTTCAGGCGAGCCGCCAACCTGGAACTACATGACGGTTGGATTTGCCGAGGGTCTTAAGGCAGCGAACCCTGACGACACCATGCTCTACAGCGTCATCGGCGAGGCCGCCTATGACGACGCTGCCGGCGCCAAACGAGTCACAGAGCAGCAGTTGGCCGCCGGCGCCGATGTCATCTTTGGCATGGGCGACGGCGCATCGTTCGGCATGATCCAGGCCATCGAAGAGCACAACGCCCAGGAGGGCGCCAACAAGGCGTGGTTCATCGACGTCATCGGCGACAAGAAGGCCGAGCATGGCGACGTGTTGCTCAGCTCGGTGCTGTTTGACTACACCGGCATCTACAAGCAGATGCTGGATGACCTGGCGAACGGCACGTTCGGCGACGTCTACACGATGGACGTCAAGAACGGCGGTGTTCGCCTGCTCGACCTTCCCGAAGATTTGAAGCAGGATGCCAAGGACGCAGTCGCCGAGGCCGAGTCTGCGATCGTCGATGGTTCGATCACAGTCTCAGCCATCAGCGATGCCGAAGAGATGAAGGCCAAGATCGCGGAACTCTTCCCGCAATAGAGCAGCACAATGCCCCAGTACTCCCTCTCCTGGCGCGCCGGGAGAGGGAGCCAGGGCGTGGGCAATTGGAGGCGGCTATGACAAACCCGACAACCTGGCCGAGGTTGAATCTGGCCGCCGGCCCGGTGCAGGTCACGGATCAGACCCTCCGCGACGCGGCGCAGCCAATCCTCTACCACTACGATCCGGCTTTCATCGAGCTCTTTACCCGCACCAGCGGGCTCCTGAAAGATGTGTTTCGTACGAACTACGACGTGGTCATCATGCAGGGCGAGGCCATCCTCGGCCTCGAGGCCGCCGCTGCCGGTCTCCTCTCGCCGGGGGACAAGGTGCTCAATCTCGTCTCCGGGGTCTTCGGCAAGTGGTTCGAGGACTTCATTCACAAGTACGGTGGCGAGACGATCGAGCTGGCTGTTCCGTACAACGACGCGATCGACCCCGAAGATGTCCGCCGGGCGCTGCATGCCAACCCGGATGTGAAATTTCTCTCGGTTGTCCACTCCGAGACACCGTCCGGCACGCACAACCCGGTGCAAGCGATCGGTGCCATCGCTCACGAATTCGGCGTGCTGACGATGGTCGATACCGTCTCGGGCCTCGGCGCCGAGCTGCTCAGCCCGGAAGACTGGTGCATGGACATCGCTATCGCCGGCCCTCAGAAATGCCTGGGGGGGACACCCGGGCTCTCCTTGATGACGATCAGTCCGGCGGCCTGGGAGGCGTTGGAGGCGAGGCAGCCGGAGCCGTTGCGAGCCAGCTTCCTCTCCATTCTGGATTGGAAGAGTGCCTGGCTGGAGGGCAAGCGATTCCCCTACACCCCGTCGGTCAGCGAGATGTACAGCCTGGAATCGGTACTGGATCAAACGCTGGCGGTTGGAATGGAGCGGTTCGTCGACCGCCAGCAAACCATTGCCCGAGCCTGCCGGGAAGGCGTCAAAGCCCTCGGGCTGGAACTCTGGCCGGCGCGGGAGGAGATCGCCGCGGCCTGTGTCACCGCGGTCTGTGTGCCGGAGGGCTTCGACGACGCGACGCTGCGCCAGACGATGCGCCATCGCTACGGCGTCATGATCTCGCCGGGTTACGGCGAGTTACTCGGCC
>JAICRA010000320.1 GCA_025937615.1 Thermomicrobiales bacterium
AGAGCGCGTAACTCTGGAAGACCATCGCGATCTGGCGGGCACGCGGCGGTAAATCTGTCACCACCCGCCCTCCGATGAGGATTTCGCCGCTGGTCGGTGGCTCCAACCCGCCGATCATGCGCAACAAGGTCGTCTTGCCGCACCCGGAGGGTCCCAGCAGCACCAGGAACTCCCCGTCGCCGGACGCCAGGTCGATGCCGTCGACGGCGGCAACGCCATCGAAACGCTTGCTCAGGTCACGGACTTCAACGACGGCCATAGCTAGGCGAGAAGTCGGTAAGTCGGTAAGTCGGTGAGTCGGGTAGTGGAGTCGTGAGTCGTAAGTCGTGAGTCGTGAGCTAGTCGAGCCCAGGGTTGCCTCCTGCACAATGCAGGCAAGCTGGTTGAGAGCGCCAGATCATGTGGAGCATCAATCATGGCCGTTTTCGCTCCAACGCTGGGTGCTGGATGTCCAGCCATGTGTGAAGAAGGATCGCGGGTCCCTCTCCAAGCAGACGGATTGCGCTGAGGGCTGCTCACCGTCTTACTCACGACGTACGACTTACGACTCACGACTGTGGGGTTACGCCCCACCTCCCATAAGCCCCTCGGCCCGCCACTTGTCGAAGATGGCGCTGATCTCCGCTTCCGCTTCGGCGACCGACTCCTCGGGCGACTGCTGCCCGGTGGCGGCACGGGCCATCATGTTCGGTAGGGTCGGCAGGGCGAAGATCTCGCCCACCGCCGCATTGGCCGGACCCGGGTGGCCGAGGTTCGTCGTCCAGTCGTTCGCGGTCTTCAACGGCGACAGCTTGTCGGCCGGCTCCGAGCCATAGGGATCGTTGTCGAGCCAGCTCTCGAGATCGGGCACCGTCGAGGGCCAGGCCGGGAAGTTGTAAAGCTCGCTCTGCTCGCAGGCGGCGGCGTAGTTGCCAACGAGATGGAAGAGGAACTCCTTGGCGGTGTCCGGGTATTGCGAGTGGTTGGGGACCATCGAGATGAAGACCGCATGGCCGTGCGCTAGCGCACCTTCCTCACCCGCCGGTCCTAGCAGCGGCGTGCGGAAGAAGATATCGGCACCAACGTCCGGCTGATCCTTCTGCGCCGTGCGGTAGGCGGAGATGGAGTTGAGGATATAGGAAGCGCGACCGGCGACGAGGAGCTGGTTGTTGCTTGCCGCGTTCCAGCCGAAGACCTCCGGCGTCATGGCGGTCTTGTAGAGCTCGCTCATGTACTTGACGGCTTCGATCGTCTCCGGCGAGTTGATGACGACGTTCTCGTTCTCGTCCTGGATCGCCGCGCCGTATGCCCATAGCAGGGTCTGCGCCGCCATACGAGAGTCCTGCTCGTTGGACATCCCAAGGCCCATCTGGACTCCCTGCTCCTGCTTGATCTGCGCACCGCCTGCCAGCAACTCTTCCCACGTCGATGGGCCATCTGGCATCTCGACTTGCTCCCAGAGAGAGCGCCGATAGTCACCCGGGTCAGGCGCATAGCCGTGACAGAGACCGAAATAGACATTGGTGGTCGGGTTGTAGCTGTTGCGCATCGCCATCGGCAGCTGCTCGCCGTGGCGGTTGTTGAGCTCTTCGACGACGTCGGTCATGTCGAGCACGCTCTTCTCGTACTGGGCCAGCGCGGCGATATGCTCGACAATGTCGTGACCCTGACCGGCGGTGATCTCAGCCGCGATGGCCGCCGGGACGTCGGCGGTATTGACGTGGTCGACCTGGGTGGTGACGCCGTTGGCCTCGCCCCACTCGGCCACGAACTGGTCGAACCAGACGTCATGCAACGGCACGAAGTGGCTCCAGAGGAGGATGCTGAGGCTGGTGCCGGAGATGTCGGTCGTCGTCGGCGTCTGCCTCAGCGTCGCCGCCCCCGCCCCGGTGCGGAAGAAGGGTGTCGCCGCGGCGAGCGTCAGCGACGCGCCGGCGCCTTTGAGGATCGTTCGCCGATCGGTCCGTCGGGGCAGATACGTTCGCAGCCGATCGTCTCGCATCGTGTCGCTCCTTTGCGTCTGGGGTAAGCCGCGGATTATCCCAGGCTGCGACGCCTGGTCCGGGGATCGAACCATCTCCGATCCAACGTGTCAAGCGCGCACAATCCGGGCCAGCGAAGGTCAGCGGGGTTGGGTATTTGATGCTGCGTGTTGGGATGTTAGGGGGTGAAGCGTTCGGCGTAGCGAGTAAAGAACGGTTCTGTGGATGTGATGCGGCTGAGATATTGAGCCCTGACCGCTGACTCGGTATGTCCAAGACGAA
>JAICRA010000212.1 GCA_025937615.1 Thermomicrobiales bacterium
GATGTGCCGGACGACGATCTCGCGATCGGTTGCTCCCAGGTCCCGCGCCGCGTCGATCATCTCGCGTCGCATCACCGCCAGAGTTGAGGCTCGCGAGAGCCGGGCATAGGCCGGCAGACCGACCAACCCCGCGGCGACCAGGGCCGCCGGCAGTCCCGCGCCGAGTCGCGCCGCCACCGTGATGGCGAGCAGGATGGCGGGGAGCGCCAGCAACAGGTCCATCACTGCCATCAGCACCAGACCAGTTCGCCCTTCGACGTACCCAGCCACGGTCCCGACCAGCATTCCCAGAGCCAACCCGATCACCACCGACGCCAGACCGGAGACGAGCGAGATGGGTGCGCCACTTACCACCCGCGCGAAGATGTCGCGTCCCAGGTCATCGGTGCCGAACCAGTAGGTCGCATTCGGCCAGGTGAGTCGATCACGGATGTTCTGGGCCACTGGATCACGCACCAGAAAGGGTCCGATTGCGGCGACGGCCGCCAGTGCCAGCAGGATCGTCACCCCGCCGATGGCTCCACGGTTGCGGGCAAACCGCCGCCAGAAGCTCATTCCTGACCGGGTCTGCAGCGACGCGACACGTTCCAGCGAAAGCGCCTGAGTGCTCAACGACAGCGCCGGGCTTTGCCCCGTCTCCTGGCTTCGACGGGCCGGGTACCCGCGAGGCTGGTGGCCTGTAGGGGAATGAGAGCTAGGGTCGCCATCACTCGTACCGAATCCGCGGATCCAGCACCGCGTACAACACGTCGACCAGCAGGTTCAGTAGCACGAACACTGCGCCCAGCAGCACCACGACGCCCTGCACGATCTGGTAGTCCCGCGCGCCGATGGCAGTGACGGTCAGCTGGCCAAGACCCGGCCAGGAGAAGATGGTCTCTGTCACGACAGCCCCACCTAGCAAGGCGCCAAATTCCAGGCCCACGACGGTCAGCACCGGGAGGAGGGCGTTGGGCGCCGCGTGGCCAAGCACCAGCAAGCGCTCTGGCAGCCCCTTGCTTCGCGCCGTGCGCACGTAATCCTGCCCCAGCGATTCGATCAACGAGGCTCGGGTCAGGCGCGCGATGATCGCCGCGGGCCAGGCGGCCAGTGTCAGTGCTGGCAGGATCAGATGTCGCAGCGCGTCTTTCGCTACCCCCCAATTGCCGTGCAGCAGCGATGTCAGCGTCAGGAACGGCAGCGAGGGGTCGGCGCCCAGGCGGGGATCGACCCGGCCCGAGATCGGCAGCCAGCGTAGCCAAAGACCAAAGATGATGATCAGGATCAACCCCAGCCAGAAGGTTGGGATCGAGACCCCGAGCAAGACGACGGTCGAGCTGACGTAATCGAGGATCGAATGTCGCCGCACCGCCGCCAGCGTGCCGAAAGCCACCCCGGTCACCAAGGCGATCGCCATGGCGGCGACCGCAAGCTCGATCGTGGCTGGGAACCGCGCGGCGATCTCCGTGACGACCGGCGTATTGGAGCGATACGAGCGTCCGAAATCGCCGCGCACGGCGCCGGCAAGAAACGCGACGTACTGCACCGGCAGCGGCCGGTCGAGCCCCAGCTCCCGTCTCAACTCGGCAATCGACTTCGGGTCCGCCCGTGCCCCGAGAATGGTCTGCGCCGGGTCGCCGCCAGCCGAATGGAGCATGAGAAAGACGAGTAGCGACACCCCCAGCAGGATGGGGACCGTCAATGCCAGCCGCCGCAGCAGATACCTAGCCATACGAGGGTGATGGGGTCATAGAGTCATGGGGTGATGGGATGACGGCGGTGGTCGCGTGACCAAACCCCGATCACCCTATCACCCCAACACCTCATCACCCCGCCACATCGACCTCGCGCAGCACGATCGACCCGACCGGCGAGACCTTGAGATTCTGCACCGCGGCCCGGGCGCCGATGGCCTTCTCCGGGTAGCCCAGGATCACCATGATGGCGTCGTCCAGGATCAGCTTCTGCGCCTCGGCGTAGATCCCTGATCGGGCGTCCGGATCGGCGGTCACCTGGGCCTCCAGGTTGAGCTCGTTGACCGTCTCGTTCTCGTACCCCATGCGATTGACCGCTCGCTCGTGCGTGAACAGGGAGAACATCACGTTATCCGGATCGCCGTTATCCCAGGTCCAGTCGTTCACGAACGCCTGGACCTCGCCGGAGTTCAGCTGGTCGAAGAACTCGGCGTCCTCCAGCGATCGTAGGTTCACCGTGATCCCGACGGCCGCGAGATCCGCCTGAATCAGCTGTCCCAGCAGCGGCCAGAACGAGGTGGACCGGTTCAACAGTTCGAACGTAATGTCCGTCAGACCCGATTCGGCGATCAAAGCTTCGGCCTGTGCCGGATCGTAGGGGTAGCGCTCGGCCAGCGATGGGTCATAACCGGGCAGGGTCGGCGCGATCGGACCCGCGCCCAGGGTGTAGTGCCCGGAGGCGACCACCTCGGCAATGCTCTCCTTGTTGATGGCGTGCTGCACAGCCATGCGTAATGAATGGTTATCGAATGGCGGGATCGCCTGGTTGAACGCCAGGAACTGGACATTGAGGAATGGGCCGGTGATGAGCTGGAGATTCTCGTCGCCTTCGATGTCAGGGGCATCCTTGAAGTCGATCTGATTGGCGACGTCGATTGAGCCGGTCTGTAGCTCCGAGAGCCGGACCGTGTCCTCGGCGATCGTGCGCCAGACCACCCGATCGAGCGCCGGACGCCCACCCCAGTAGTCGTCGTTGGCGACAAGGACCAGCTCGACGTCCTTGGTCCAGCTGTCGAATTTGAATGGCCCGGTGCCAACTGGAGACTGCCCGAAATCGGCGCCTTCCGCTTCCAATGCGGTCGGGCTGACAATGCCGGCGGCAAAGATGGCGAGGTTGCCCGGCAGCAGCACCGACGGCCGGTTCATCGTGACCGTCAGCTCCATGTCGCCGGTTGCTTCCACCGACTCCACGTCGGCGAAGACGATGCCGGCGTAGACCATGGTGTCCTGATGCAGCGGATTCTCCTCATCGAACTGGCGGAGGAAGTTCGTCTCGACGGCGGCCGCATCCAGCGGTGTCCCGTCGTGGAATGTCACACCGGGGCGGATGGTGAAGACGTACTGCAGACCGTCCTCCGACACCTCCCAGGACTCCGTCAGCGCCGGCTCGATCTCGACGGTGCCCGGCTTGAAGCGCGTCAGCCCCTCGGTGATGTTGTCGACCAGCGGCAGGATGTCACCGTAGCCGTTGGAACCGGCAATCGCCGGGTCGAGCTGCACGGTCGCCTGCGGAATGGCGACGACGAGCGTCTTCCCACCATCTTGAAAGGCCACCCTCGGCGAGGCCAGTCCTTCTCGGGTGGCGGCTGCCGCCAGGGCGCCCGCCACTGGCACCGACAGACCCAGCTGGGTCGCGCGGGTGACAAACGAGCGGCGACTCAGACGCGCCGCGTGCAAGTCCTCGACAAGTCCCGAAAGGGTGCGGTCGTCGCGAATGTTCATCGGTTCTTCTCCGTCTCCGCTACGTTCCTATCGAAAACCGAACTCGGACGTTCTCTCGCAGCCACCTCCGCGCACGAGTTTTCGTGATTCTTCGGCGCTTTGCTCATCAAGTGTCATTCTGAGCCCGCAGGCGAAGAATCTCGTCTTCCCCGCGCAAACACGGTATTGAGCCGAGATCCTTCGTTCCTCAGGATGACACACGGGGCCGGCTCCTCTCGTTTTCTCACGGCGCCA
>JAICRA010000280.1 GCA_025937615.1 Thermomicrobiales bacterium
CAAGATGTTGACATCAGCGTTCCGTACCACCTGGCAATCCGAGCAGCTGCAGCGATCGATGAATTTCCGGTCATCGTCGCACCACCGGTTAGCCTGGGGTTCACCCACTACAACATGGGTGAGGTTGGCACGATCACGCTTTCCCTAGAGACCTACATCGACGTCCTCTGTGATGTCTCCCGTTCCATCTGGGCAAATGGCTTTCACCGCCTCATCCTGCTCAATGGCCACGGGGGCAACGAGCAGCCCACCTGGGCCGCGGCGGTAAAGCTCGCGGAGGAAGACGTCTGGCCGGTCGCGCTGACGTACTGGAATATGGCCCCGGAAGAGTTACTGGCATGGAGCGAGGCCGACGAAGGCAGCATTGGGCATGGGGGTGAATGGGAGACGAGCCTGCAGCTCTATCTGCGGCCAGACCTGGTCGACATGTCGCGCGCGGTCAAGGACGATTGGCGCCTCAAGTTCGGATCTGAGGTCGGGCGCTACGCGAGGTTTCCGGAGCGTCGCCGTGAAATGGCGCACGGAGTCATGGGCGATCCATTCGCAGCATCGTCGGCAAAGGGCGAACGGCTCTTCTCAGTCCTTCTCGAGCGACTCGTCGCACTGTGCCGGGAATATCATGACACTGACCCGCCGAGATATCGCGAGTTTGGTAGTCATTGCCCCTAGGCGCGGCAGCCGCTCAACCGGGGTCCGAGGCAAGCTCTGAGTGCAAGCGCTCGATCCGATGGACCCAGGCGTCCTCATCAGGGCCTGGCACGAATCGCAAGTGCCGCTCGTCAGAGCCACAATTCTCAATCTCGATGAAGAGATACTGCCCGGGGAGTGCCGCGGCCGCTCGCTCAGGCCACTCTATGAGTATCGCCCCGCGAGCCGACGCCACAAGGTCGTCGAACCCAATCGACGCAAGGTCGTTTTCATCTCCCAGGCGGTAGAGGTCGAGGTGAAAGAGACGCGAGACGGTCGCCGACTCCGTGTCGTACTCATTGACGAGTGCGAACGATGGGCTGGATACCACTTCGCTGATGCCAAGTGCGGACGCAATTCCTTTGGCCAATGTGGTCTTACCGGCGCCGAGATCACCGTGTAGCAGCACGACATCGCCATCTTGAAGGTAACCGGCCAAAGCTTTACCGACGGCAGCGGTTTCGGCCGGACTCCGGGTGACGATGTACTGCCCAGGCAAATGGCCGCGAGATCCGGTCGTCAAGATTGTGTTGGCCCGGCGGCCGGTGGAATCAGCGCCGGATTCTGGGCGGGGGGAAGCGCGACCGCAGGCGCCCACTGCGGAGGCGAGATGAATGGGGGGCTGGCGTCAAACTCGAAACGTACGCTCGACAGGACCGGTTCGGTGGCAGCGAGATCGACGAGAGTGCTCGATGCGTCTGCATCCCAGGGGGCAAGGAGCAGCGACTGGCCGTCCGGACTCCATGTCATCTCGCCCGAAAGGGCCTCATCGGCCTTCAATTCGCGCCGGTCGCCGGTGGAGTCGACAACGACGATTGATGTCTCCTCTGAGGTGAAGGCGAATCTGGTTCCATCCGGAGACCAGACTGGCATCGTCGGCCGCTCTTCGATGCCGGCGAACTGGTCGATCTCGCCCGTGATGCGATTCAGCAACCGAATCGACGTCGACGGCGGCTCATACCAGGTCTGACCGAAAAGGCTGTACAGGAGCAATTGATCGCCACGTGGCGACCACGAAGCGCTCCAAACGTCGCGAACCGCGCCGTCGGTCACGTTCTCGAATTCATCGTCTTCCGATCGCTCCAGATTTACGATCATGACATCGCCGGGAGCATGTTGCGGACGTTCACCCAGACCCTGGTGTTTGACAACGAATGCGATCTCGGAGCCGTCAGGAGACCAAGATGGGTTGAAGGCCAGCGGGTATTTGGCTCCCGTTAAGTCACTCTCCTCACCGGTCTCGAGATCGACGACACGGACACTGATCGCTCCCGACTCGTACACGGGGTCATATCCAGCGAAGCTGGTATAGGCAATGCGGGTGCCGTCCGGGCTCCATGACGGAGCGGCGTGTGCCGAGACGCCGTCAATCAAGCGCTCCGGTGTTGAACCGTCGACGGCTATGCGGTAGAGGGAGACATTGCCCATTGGGTCGTCGGGATCCGGGGCCAGGAACGCGATCTGCGATCGATCCGGGCTCCATACGGGCCAGATGACATGCACTGCATCAGTGAGTTGGCGAGGTTCGCTCCCGTCAGGCGCTACTAGCCAGAGAGCCCGATCATTGCCCAGGACGATCGGGCCGTGTTCGCGCTGCAGTTGACCCAGGCGATGACGCGAGCTGTCGTCAGTGCCGTCGAGGGCAACCAGTTCCCGCAACGTGCGCTCGGCTGCTGGCCAATCGCGAACAGTCTCGGCAGCGTCCACGTCGCGCCGCAGCTCGGCGGCGAGCAGGCGTCGCGCATCTTCGAGCCGTGTCGCGGTATCCCGGAGGGTGGGAGCCTGCTCGGCCACCGGCGCTAACAGCTCGACGGCGGTCGCGTAGTCCCCTCGTTCGATTGCCTGGAGTCCATCCACATATGCCGCCTCCAATGGTTCGAGGCGGGTCTCGATCTCGTGGGCTTGTTCGGCGGCATCCCGGTAGCCGAGGATTGCCATGAAACCGTCTCGTGCCGCGACGATGTCACCTGCTCTGGCCGCGTGCTGAGCGGCGGCGTAGGCTGATGCCAGCCACTGCTGCTGGGCGGTGTGGCGCTGCATAAGCCCTCCGGCGACTGCCAAGAGCAACAGCAGCGGCGCCAGGTAGAGCAGGCGAATGAGAGTCGATTGCTTCGCAGGCGCGTCACCG
>JAICRA010000242.1 GCA_025937615.1 Thermomicrobiales bacterium
AAGACAAAGACCGCGCCGATCACGATCCCCGGTCGCGCCAGTGGCAGCAGAATCTCGGTGAGCATGGCCCACCAGCCGGCGCCGGAATCTCGCGCCGCCTCCAGAATCGCGGGCTCGATTGTGGAGAGGGAGAAGAAGATCGGCGAAACCATAAAGAGCAGATAGAGCTGGATCATCGCCACCCGGACGGCAAAGTCCGAGAAGAGGAGGAAGTCGAGCGGCTGCGAGGTGACCCCCAGATTAATCAGGGCGGTGTTGAGGAGTCCCTCGCGACCCATCATCGGGATCCAGGCAATCGCCCGGATGAGAAAGCTGGTGAAAAACGGGGCCAGCGCGATGATGAACAGTGCGAACTTCCGCCGCAAGTCGGGTACCACCAGCGCGAGGTAGTACGCGACCCAGAATCCGAGCAGGAACGTCACGATGGTTGTGATCACGGCGTTGAAAACCGTATTGCCCAATGTGCGGATGAAGACATCCGAGTCCGCCAGCAGTCGGTAGTTGTCGAGCGTGAAGACGCGATTGAAGCCGCTCAGTGTCGGCTGGAAAAAGCTGACGACGAGCACGACCACAACCGGGATGAGCAGGAACGCGAGCAGCCATACGATCGGGAATGCCAGAAGCAGTGCCCAGACGCTCCCCGCGGCCAGACGCAGCCGGGAGGCTGACGTGGGGGGCGCGGCGAGGGTATCCGCCACGACGCTAGGCGAGGAGGAGCTGGACATCCTCGGGCTCCCACTGCAGGCGAACCGGCTCGCCCTCCACCAGATCATCCCAGGCACGGATGTTCTCGGCTCGCTTCGCGATGAACGTCTGGCCATTGGGAAGGCGGCAATGTAGCTTTACGATGTCGCCCAGGTACTCCAGAAAGATGAGTGTCGCGAGGACGTGATTCGGTCGCTCTGAAAGCGGCGTGCCGGTGATCGCCGGTTCGGCCGAAACGCTGCTAGCCCGCACCGACGCGTGGAGATGCTGACCGACAGCAACGCCGGTCGCATCGTGGCGGGCCAGGAGTCTCAGGCCGTCACCCTCGACCCAGACCTGACCGTCGGTGATAGCGCTGATCTGACCGGGCACGACGTTGTTGTCGCCCATGAATCCGCTCGTGAAGAGGTTGGCCGGGCGCCGGTAGACGTCTTGCGGTCTCCCCACCTGCTGGATTCGCCCATCCTGCATAACCACGATCTGGTCGGCGATGGCCAGCGCTTCCTCCTGATTGTGGGTGACGTGGATGAAGGTGATCCGCAGCCGGCGCTGCAACGCGCGTAACTCGACCCGCATCCGTAACTGGAGCAGGCGGTCGAGGTCGCCCAGCGGCTCGTCGAGGAGCAACACCGTTGGCTCGGTGACGAGGGCACGGGCGAGGGCCACCCGCTGCTGCTGTCCGCCCGAGAGCTGACGGGGGCGCCGATCGGCCATTGTCCTGAGATCCAGAAAGTCCAGCGCTTCTTCCGCCCGCCTCCGCCGTGCCTCTCGCGGCAGACCTCGCATCTTCAGACCGAACTCGACATTGTCCCGCACGGTCTTATGGGGAAAGAGACCGTAGTGCTGAAAAACGGTCGAGATGTCGCGGCGGGCCGGCGGCACGTCGTTGGTGCGGACACCGTCGAGGAGGAATTCACCCTCGTCGATCGTCGCGTGCCCGCCGAGCATCCGCAGCAGGGTCGTCTTGCCGCAGCCGGAGGGACCGAGCAGCACGACGTAGCTGCCGCCTGCCACGGTCAGGTCGACGTGATCGACCGCCGTAACGCCCTCGAACCGCTTGGTGACGCCGCGCAGGACAACCGTGCCCTTACCCTGGTCCGGGACGGTGGAATCCGCGGCTGGGGTCTGCTCCCGCGTCACGACGGCCGCCATTGCTCGCCTCCCATGCCCGGCACTCGATTCGGTCGCGCTGATTGTCCAGTCCACGACCTGGGATCGCGGATCAGACCCGGTCCCACACGCTCAGTTCGTTCCATCGGCAGCGAAGGGATCTCCACTTCGATGTATGAGCGCGGGCCGGATCGCTACCCGCGCCCCGAAGATCTCGATCGTTACGAAGCCAGGAACTCGTTCCACTTGCTGACGAGGTACTGATGCTCGTCCATGACCGAGTTCCAGACCGCAATATTGGACATCCGGGTCTCGTAGCTTCCGCCGTCACGGACCTCGCCTTGCTTGGCCACGACGCCACCGTCCGGCGCCAACATATCCTCGGCCGCCGGCTCGCCCCCATACCAGTAGGCCCACTCGGCGTCCGAAAGGTGCTCCCTGGCGTTCTCGGGAATCGAGAAGTAGTAGCCCTGGCGCGCAACCAGCGCACCGGCCCACCCGTTCATCCACCAGTCGATGTACTCGTAAATCGCGTCGAGCGTTGCCCCGGAGGCTTGCTCGTTGATCATGATCCCGCCGTGCCAGCCGCGATAGCCTTCTTGTGGGCTGGCGTAGATGACGGGGATGTCGCGGGTCCGCAGCGCCGTTACCGCGGGAGACCACATGCTCTCGACGACGACCTCGCCGCTGGCCATCAGGTTGACCGACTCGTCGAAGGAGTTCCAGAACGCGCGGAACTGCCCGGCCTGCTTCTGCTCGATCAACAGATTGAGAATGGTGTCGATCTCGTCCCGGGTCATGTTGCCGATATCGGCGAACGTAGCGAGTTCGGCGGCCTGCGCCCCGAGGGCCAGGTCCATGAGACCAGTTGCGGGATCGTTGTAGAGACCGACCTTTCCCTTGTAATCCGGATCGTAGAAGATTGCCCAGGACTTCGCGTCCTCGCTGTCGACAACCTCGCTCTGATAACCGAAAGCATCGACATTGTGGGTCAACGGCAGCATCGAAACTTGCTCGGTCGGATCGGAGAGAAGCGAGCCATCAGGTTGGACGTAGAGGAGGCGCACCGGGGCGTCACCCGCGCCGACCTTGGCCTCGTCGTTGATCTTGCCGACTTTAGTCAGGGGAGAGACGTTCTCCCACTGCGCTAGACGCGTGACGTCGACCGGCTGGCAGACCCCGGCGCCCCAGACGATCTTGACCGAGTTGAACCACTGATCGTAGACGTCCCAGGCCTGCGGCTGGGTGACCGCGATCTGTTGGGCCGTCAACCCGTCCTTGACGTCGTATTGCAGGGTGATCCCCAGATCCTGCTCCGCCTGCGCCTTGATCGGGTCGAGCAGGGTGACACCGGTGCCGACCACGCGCAGGGTGGTTCC
>JAICRA010000191.1 GCA_025937615.1 Thermomicrobiales bacterium
GGAAGGATGACAGCTGCGGACCGGCTGACATTGCGGCCCAGGGTCGGGTTGAGTGGCCTACGGTGGGCACAAGGGAGGGTATAACATCATGCAAGACGTAGCTTCTGCTGGTAACGGCGGCGTAGCAACCGCTTCCGCCAATGGCGGCGCGGTTGCCATCGGCGACGTCAACAGCGGCGGCAATGCCGGCAACGCTATCGGCGTCGGCGACACCTGGGGTGGCCCGGTCGCAGTGGACGGCGGCACCGTCGCCAACTCGACCCAGCTGAGCATCTCCGCCAACGGCGGCACCGCGATCGCGGACGCCTCGGGCGGCGATTACAACCTCGCCTTCGTCAGCTAGGGCATTGCTGTTCGCGAGCGAAGCTCGCAAGCTGAAACAGAGAAGCGGGGAGGGCAATGCCCTCCCCGCTTTGTTTGTATGATGCGCGTGTGTTGATTGCCGACGATGCGCTGATGCGCTCGAGGGGCAAGGCCCCCGAATGACAGATTCCTCACCCGCCGCACGGCGGGTGCTCTTTTATAGCCATGACGGGACCGGTCTCGGTCATCTTCGCATCACGCTTGGAGTTGCGACCGCCTACGCGAGGCTGCGCCCGCAGGACAGCCTGCTCCTGATGACCGGATCGCCACACGCGGGGAGCTTTGCACTCCCGGAGAATCTTGATTTCGTCAAGCTTCCGGCCATGCCGAAGCGGGATCTGTACGCCTCACTGCCACCGACGGAGGGCTACACCGGCTCGCACAACAGCACCATCCGCTTCCGTACGGCGTTGGCCCTGGCGACCGTTCAGGCGTTCGATCCGCATCTGGTTGTCATCGATCACGCTCCCGCTGGGCTGTTTCGCGAACTGGCGCCCTCGATTGACTGGCTGTGCCGGCGTGACCCTTCGCCCTCCCTGGCACTACTCATGCGCGACATTACATTCGGCCCCGAACAGACGCGGTCGATCTGGAAGAACGAAGGGGTCTATCCCCTGCTCGATGAAGCCTATGCCCGCATCCTTATCTATGGCGATCGCCGCGTCTTTGATCCCATCGAGGCCTACGGAATGTCCGAGGTTGCCGCCTCGCGCACGCACTTCTGTGGATATCTTGCGCCGTCACCGCCACGGCGTTCGCCGGCGCAGGTGCGTGACGAGGTGGGAGCAGGCGCGCGTCCTCTGGTGACCGTCTCTGTCGGTGGAGGTGCTGACGGCGGTTCGCTGCTGCGCGCGTATCTCGCAGGCTTGCAAAGCCGGTCCGGTCCACCCGTCCACTCCTACGTGGTCACGGGACCACTACTTCCGGAACAGGACCGGCACGAGATCATGGAGATGAGCGACGCGCTGCCATATGTGTGCACGCTCGACTTCGACCCTGACTTCGTCGCCGCAGTCCACGCTGCCAATGCTGTCGTCAGCATGGGAGGCTACAATTCGCTGGCCGAGTCGGTGTACTTTGGCAAGCGCCCGATCGTCGTGCCCCGGGTGCCAGGATCGGAGGAGCAAGTGCTGCGGGCCGAGGGATTTGCCCGGCTCGGGCTCGCGACCATCGTGGGCCCCGATCCCCTGAGCGCTTTCGAGCTTTGGCAGACAATCGACGCCGAGCTGACTGGTGTGGACGCCCCCGCGCCGGCACTGGACTTTGATGGTCTGGATCAGATTGCCCGAGAGTTGACACGTCTCCCGGCAGGCTGATCTCAACGACTCGGACCCCGCCCGGGCTGCCGACTCGCGCGTCGCTCGCCGCAGGAATGTTGGCGATCTGGGACATGGGTTCGAGGTGCTTGTGGATCGCTTTCGCGACGATATGGGGTTCGAAGAAGCCGTGAAGATCGCTGGCGACGCACAGAGCACTCCGTCGTCACGCCCGGTCGCCATCGTTGGTATGCATCGCTCCGGCACCTCGATGGTGGCCAAGCTCCTGCAGCGGGCCGGTCTGAACCTTGGCGAAGAGGCGGACCTCATGCCGCCAGCGGAAGAAAACCCTGAGGGTTTCTACGAGCACCTTCAATTCGTCAAGTTGAACGATGAGGTGCTCAATGTTGCCGGTGCCGGATGGGACTGTCCTCCGGCTGCCGGCTTCAACTGGGATGACGCTGCCCTCGATTCATTTCGAGCGCGGGCGCGGCGCCTGGCGAATCCCCTGGAGGACCGACTTCCCTGGGGTTGGAAAGACCCGCGGACAAGCCTGACCCTTCCCTTTTGGCGAAGTGCGTTTGGTCCTTTGCGAGTCGTCGCCGTCGTGCGAAACCCGCTCGAGGTCGTCACCTCGCTTCACCGCCGCAACGCGTTTTCGACTGCTCTCGGATTGACGCTCTGGCAGATCTATGCCGAGCGGATTCTGGAAGACACGTCGCCGGATGAGCGTCTGATCACCCACTATGACTCCTACTTTCTGGAACCCGACCGTGAAATCGACCGGGTGCTGGATTACCTCGGTCTCGATCAGGGTCAGGATCTGCAAGGATTGAAGACAGGGGCGATTCCGGAGCTTCGCCACCATCGCAAGACCGTTAGTGATCTCATCGAGCATGAAATTCCGGCAGAGGTTACCAACCTTTACCTCCGTCTCTGTCGTGAGGCCGAATGGGTGGAGGGCCAAACGGAAGCGGTTGCTCTTGATCCCTCCGCCCAGCACCAGGCGCTCACTCCGATAGCCCGTGGCATTGGCCACGTCGATATCCTCCGAGTCGAGAACGAACTGTTGAAACGGATCAACGCCGATCGCGAGGCGCGCATCGCGGAGCTGGAGTTTGCGCTCTCGTATCAGGAGGAGGCTCGGGCCGAGCGGGACAGTCGGCTGATAGAGCGCAACGCCCTCATCGCCCGTCGCGATCACATCCTCAATGAGCAACAGCAGAAGCTTGTTGCCGCCGAGGCCGAGTTGGAGCGGCGGCGGGACGAAATCACGCTGCTGACTGAACGCCTTACCGAGCGCGAGCGCGACCTGCAGGTTGCCGAGATCCGAGAGCGGGATCTGCGGTCGATGTTGACCAATCTGCAGACAGTGCAATTGCATCGCGACTCCGAGATTATGGCAACTCTTGGCTCCGTGCTCAGCCGGTACGCGCCAAATGCTCCGGCTGCGATCTACCACCGGAAGCTAGTCAGTCAAGTCCGACAGTTCGTTGATGCCCACGTACCACCTGGCGCCTGCACGCTGGTGATCACGTATGGTGACGAGGCGATGCTGGTTCTTGGCGATCGCGTGACCGAGCCCTTTCCTCGTTCGGCCGATGGTGTCGCAGCGGACTACACTGACGTGCGCGGAAACGAGATCGTTGCCCAGCTCGAGTCACTGCGAGACGCGGGGGCGGAGTTCCTGCTGGTGCCGAGCCCCGCGTTACCATGGCTGGCCGCACACCCCGAGCTCGCGCGCCATTTGGACAAGCGATACGCCGTTGTCGGCCGCGAGCGAGGAATCGGCACCATCTACGCCCTGGTCCCAGCCCAGGGTCGAATTCCCGCCTGAACGAAACTCGGGCACGAGGACCCGTGGGGATCGCGGGTGCTCCAGGTTGCGGTTATGGACGAGGGGGAGACTGGATGATTCTGGTTACCGGTGGGGCGGGCTACATTGGCAGCGTCCTGGTGCGCGAGCTGCTGTCGCTCGGCGAGCGCGTTCGGGTGGTCGACACTCTCTGGTTCGGCAATCCCTTTCCACCACATGATCGGCTAGAAGTTGTCGAGGGTGATTTACGTCACCCGGAGCCAGCGTGGTTGGATGAGGTCGATGCAGTTGTCCACCTTGCTGGCCTGTCGAACGACCCAACCGCCGATTTTGCTCCGGAGCTGAATAGCGAGAGCAATGTCTACGCCACCCGGCAATTAGCGGAGTTGGCCGCCTCAAAGGCGCGGCGTGATGACAAAGAATTGCGCTATCTCTTCGCGTCGACGTGCTCCGTCTACTACGCCCCTACCACCGCGGATGAAGCGAA
>JAICRA010000157.1 GCA_025937615.1 Thermomicrobiales bacterium
ATCATGAAAACGGAGTTCTGCCCTCGCAGCCCTTCCTCCACATGCTTGGCAAGCTCATCGCGCGTCGTGTTCCAGATCAGCTCGAGCTCGCGCAATCGCTCCTGCTCGGTCACAAGACCCCGTCGGTATTGGCGCTCGATTTTCTCGGCCCGTTCGTCCGCGTCCTGAAGGAGACCCTCTTTCTCAGGCGACATCACGACGTCATCGACCGCGATGCTCATTCCGCCTCGGGTCGAAAACTCGAACCCGACTTTCTTGATTTCGTTGACGATCCGTGCCGTCTCGTTCGCGTCCTGGAAGTACCGGTACGCGTCAGCTACGACCTGCCGCAACTGCTTTCGACCCATGGTCTGGTTGTAGTACTTGCCGATCTCGCTCGGTAGCGCGAGATTGAAAATCGCCCGTCCAACGGTCGTTTCGATTCGCTTGGATTCTCCACCATCGCGGTCCGTACGTACCGTGATCCGGGCGTGGATATCGACCGCACCAGCATCGTACGCAAGCCGAACCTCCTCCAGGGAGGAGAAGACCTTGCCCCAACCTCGAGGTACAGTCCCCGCCGCCATGTCGGCTTCGAGGTCCCGCTCTGAGGTCATGTAGTAGCAACCGAGAACGATGTCCTGCGTCGGCGAAACAATCGGCTCGCCGTTTGACGGAGAGAGCAGGTTTCGAACCGATAGCATCCGCGTCCGTGCTTCATCCTGCGCCCGCCGCGACAGCGGCACGTGGACCGCCATCTGATCGCCGTCAAAGTCGGCGTTGAACGCGGCACACACGAGCGGGTGAATCTGTATCGCTGAGCCTTCGATCAAGCGGACTCTGAACGCCTGAATGCCGAGTCGGTGCAGAGTTGGCGCTCGGTTGAGGAGCACCACATAGTCGAGGATGACCTCTTCCAGGACGTCCCAGACCTTGGGATCGACACGCTCGACGAGTCGCTTGGCCGCCTTGATGTTGTGCGCGTGCCCGTGATCGACCAGCCGCCGCATGACGAACGGCTTGAAGAGCTCCAGCGCCATTCGCTTTGGTAGACCGCACTCATCCAGCGCCAGGTCAGGACCGACGACGATCACCGATCGCCCGGAGTAGTCCACGCGCTTGCCAAGCAGGTTCTGCCGGAACCGACCCTGCTTACCCTTCAGCAGGTCTGACAAACTCTTCAGCTTGTGTTTGCCGGACCCGGAGACCACCCGGCCACGCCGCCCGTTATCGATGAGGGCGTCGACCGCTTCCTGGAGCATCCGCTTCTCGTTGCGCACGATGATGTCGGGCGCGCCCAGCTCGAGCAGCCGCTTGAGACGATTGTTGCGGTTGATGACGCGACGGTAGAGGTCGTTCAGATCGGACGTAGCAAACCGTCCGCCGTCCAGCTGGACCATTGGTCGCAACTCGGGTGGCACCACGGGCAACGCCGTGAAAATCATCCACTCCGGGCTATTTCCGCTCTTGCGGAGCGCTTCCACGACGCGCAGGCGCTTGGTCGCCTTCTTCCGCTTCACGTCCGAAGTGCTCTGCATCTCGTTGCGAAGCTCCACGGCGATTTCGTCGAGATCGATGCGGTTCCTGATGAAATGGTGGACCGCCTCAGCGCCCATGCCTGCCTTGAACACTCCCGGCGGCAGGAGCTCGTTGAGCTCCCGGTACTGCTGTTCCGAGAGAATCTGCAGTTCCTTGAGATCGCTGATCGCTTTGATCGATTCGTCCCGCTCGCGCTCAGCCTCGCGGATCTGCTCCTCGAGATCTCGCTCGACCTTGGCGCGGCGCTCACCGGCCGCCGATACGAGCAGATCCTTCTCCGCTCCAGCGAGTGCTTCGCTTCCCGTGACTTCGGCCTCGGCGCCCTCCTCGATGCGCGCGGCCTCCTCTTCAAACGCCTCGCGCAGCGCCGTCAAGCGATCGTCGTTGATCGCTTCGCCCTCTTGCACGATGACGGTGCCACGGAAGGCGATCTCTTCAGGGGCTGACTCGTTCGCGAGTGCCGAGAGTCGTGCTTCAGTGACCTCGAGCTCTGAGCGTAGATCCGCAAGCTCGGTCTCCCGCCGCGACGCGATTGCTTCGCTGACGCTGCGCTGGCCCTCGCTGAGATTTGCCGAATCACGACCGGTCGCCTCGTCGATCTGATCGAGCTCGACCTGCGCCGCCGCGCGAAGCTCCTCGAGTTCCGCATCGACGAGTTCGCGCACCTCGGCAATTGATGCCTCGCGCGCGCTTTCGTCGACCTCCGTGACAAGGTATGAGGCGAAGTAGAGCACCCGCTCCAGGTTGCGCGGGGTGATGTCGAGAAGCAGGCCGAGGCGACTCGGGGTGCCCTTCACATACCAGATGTGCGCAACGGGCGCCGCAAGCTCGATGTGACCCATCCGCTCGCGCCGTACCTTGGCTCGGGTAACCTCGACACCGCACTTATCGCAGACAGTACCCGCATGACGAATGCGCTTGTACTTCCCGCAGTAGCACTCCCAGTCCTTCGTCGGGCCGAAAATGCGCTCGCAGAAGAGTCCTCCGTGCTCCGGCTTGAGCGTCCGGTAATTGATGGTCTCAGGCTTGGTCACCTCACCGTACGACCAGGACCGGATCGCTTCCGGCGAGGCCAGACTGATGCGGATGGCGTCGAAGTTATTGACGTCGAGCACGCGCCCGCGGTCACCCCGGTCAGCGCGTCCGAAACCATCTCGCTGGCCGCGGGTTTCCGGCATGGACGGAAGCGAAAGCGAAGGGGCGAGGGCCGTCTCAATAGACAGCATTGAAAGATCAGTATCTGTCGTGGACATTTTCCCTCCGGGTTTGCCGGCCGGTGTGGGGCGTGCCTCACACCGGCCGGCACCGTTCGTTGACTTCCGCTAGTCGGCGGTCTTTTCGTACCCGCTCAAATTGATTCGATCGAGATTCGAGAGCAGGTCTCGTGAGTTGTCCTCGGCAAACTCCACCGTCTGCTCATCTTCATTGATGACGTCGATCGACAACCCGAGAGAGCGCAACTCCTTGACCAGAACTTTGAACGACTCCGGCACACCAGCCCCGGTGATTTCGTCACCCTTGACGATGGCCTCGTATGTCTTCACGCGACCGACAGTGTCGTCGGACTTGACAGTCAGCATCTCTTGCAAGGTGTAGGCGGCACCATAGGCGTAAAGTGCCCAGACTTCCATTTCGCCGAACCGCTGTCCTCCGAACTGCGCCTTCCCGCCCAGCGGCTGCTGCGTCACGAGCGAGTAGGGCCCAGTCGACCGCGCATGGATCTTGTCTTCGACCAGGTGCGCCAGCTTCAGCATATAGATCACGCCGACAGTCACTGGCCGATCGAATTTCTCGCCAGTCCGACCATCGTAGAGATCGACTTTTCCGTCTTCCGGGAGACCCGCCTCGACCAGAAGTTCCTTGATCTCGTCCTCGCGGGCTCCATCGAACACCGGCGTCGCAACGCGGAATCCGAGCTTGGACGCCGCCCAACCGAGATGCGTCTCCAACACCTGGCCGAGATTCATTCGTGACGGGACGCCGATCGGATTCAAGATGATGTCGACCGGGGTGCCGTCCGGGAGGAACGGCATGTCCTCGATCGGCAGGATCCGGGAGATGACTCCCTTGTTGCCGTGCCGGCCAGCCATCTTGTCGCCTTCGGAGATCTTCCGCTTTTGAGCGATGCTGACTCGCACCATCTCGTTGACGCCGGCCGGAAGCTCGTGGTCCGAGTCGTCGTCCCGGCGGAATGTCTTGACGTCGATGATCTTCCCATGAACGCCATGGGGCACCCGCAGCGAAGTGTCCTTTACCTCCCGCGCCTTCTCCCCGAAGATCGCGCGCAGGAGGCGCTCCTCAGCACTTAGCTCGGTTTCACCCCGCGGCGTGACCTTTCCGACCAGAATGTCATTCGGCCGGACTTCTGCGCCGATGCGGATAACGCCGTTTTCGTCCAGGTTGGCCAGACTCTCCTCACCAACATTTGGGATGTCCCGGGTGATCTCCTCAGGACCCAGCTTGGTATCCCGAGCCTCAGTCTCATATTTCTCGATGTGGATCGAGGTGAAGACGTCGTCCCGTACGAGCCGCTCGCTGATCAGGATTGCGTCCTCGAAGTTCCCGCCCTCCCACGGCATGAACGCGACGACGACATTCTGCCCGAGAGCGAGCTCTCCATTCTCCGTTGAAGACGAGTCAGCGATGATTTGACCAGCTGTTACGCGCTCGCCCTGACGGACGCTCGGCCGCTGATTGATGCATGTGTCTTGGTTAGAGCGGACGAACTTCTGCAGGTTGTATTCGTGGACGTTGCCGTCGTCGTCGACGATGACAATCTGGCGGCCGCTGACCGACTGCACGACGCCGTTCTGACCGGCG